>AQVQ01000008.1 GCA_000375685.1 crenarchaeote SCGC AAA261-N23 | reverse complement strand
CTCCATATTTTGTATTTACTGTTCTTACATCTCCTATAGAGACTACTTTTAGCACTAATGTTATGTTCTCCATCCCTTTTTTTACATCCTTTACTATTTATAATCATATCTGTTTTTGTTAAAATCTTAGGAGAAATAAATTTCCCTTACAATGTATTTTTATTCCAATTGATAAACTACAATCAGAACTATTTTCTTAATCCTTTATTTGTGTTCTTTGCAATCTACGGAAGGGAATATGTTTGGATTCCTTTGGTCTTAATTCTGTTTATTTTCAGCAAAACAAGAAAATTTTCTTTAGATTTAGTAGCAACTTTTATAATAGCAATTATTTTGGGAGAAATTTTCAAGTTCTTACTAGCTCAGTATAGACCGTTCGATTACATACATTCGAACTTGCTTATAAGTGAAAAAAACGACTTTAGCTATCCTTCAGGTCATGCTTTAATAGTTTCAACGGGCTCTGTAACCTTGCTAAAGGGAAACATAAAATTTCTTTCAATTATTATGCTGATGGAAGCTATAATAGTAAGCTATGCAAGAATTTATGTAGGAGTTCATTGGCCGATAGATGTTATCTCAGGATGGTTACTTGGTTCTTGGATTTCCCTTTTTTATCTAAATGAGATTAAAAAATTTGAATTTATTAAAAAATTGTATCTTCTTGTTAAAGCTTAGAATTAAATCTTATTTTGATTTTTCTTATATATGGATAATTTAGGATTTAATACAAGAGCTGTACATTCAGGAGAACTTATAGACAAAAGGTTTGGAAACGTTGTAACACCAATATTTCAAAACGCAACATTCTTGTATCCAAATGAGGAAGAGTTTGCATACATAGATCCTACTAGGAATAAGCCCTATCTCTATACTAGACTCGGAAATCCTACTTTTTCCTCCTTAGAAAGTAAGATTTCTTCTCTTGAAAATTCAAAGTTTTCTCTTTCCTTCTCATCTGGAATGGCTTCAATTGTTTCATCAATTCTAAGCATTTTAAAGAAAGGAGATTCAATGCTTGCAATTAATCAGCTTTATGGACAGACTTACGAATTTTTCATTAAATTGAAGAATAACTTTGGGATAGAGGTTGATTTTGTAAGTGTAGATGAAATTAACAATTTGAAAATACCGAATAAGAAATACAAATTGATTTACATAGAATCTATAACGAATCCAACTTTGCAGGTTACAGATGTCTATGAAATTTCAAAGTTTTCGAAGGAAATTGGTGCTAAATTAATAGTCGATGCTACATTTGCATCTCCCTATAATCAAAGGCCTTTAGATTTTGGAGCTACCATTTCAGTTCATAGCGGTACAAAATACATTTCTGGACATAGTGATGTAATCATAGGAATTTCTTCAACGAATGATAAGGAAATCTATGATGGCTTAGTTGAAAACAGAAATAATATGGGAGGAGTTCCTGATCCTTTTTCAGCTTACCTTACTTTAAGAGGTGTAAAAACTTTAGGATTGAGGATGGAAAGGCATCAAGATAATGCATTTAAACTTGCTAAATTCTTGAGGGATCATAGAAAGGTCTCAAGAGTTTTCTATCCTGGTTTAGAAGAAAATGAATACCATAAGGTTGCTAAGAAAGTCCTTAAAGGATTTGGAGGAATGTTATCCTTTGAAATAAAAGGAGGAATAGAATCAGCAAGAAAGTTTTTGAGAAACCTTAAGATCTGTATTGTTGCACCTAGCTTGGGTGGCGTTGAAACTCTTGTAACTTTACCTATTGAAACAAGTCATAGACAGCTATCTAAAGAAGAGATGAATAAAATGGGAATAAGTGAAGGATTGGTTAGAGTATCTGTAGGAATTGAAGATTATGAAGATTTGGAAAATGACTTTTCCCAAGCATTGGATAAAGTTTAAATACTGAAAAGATTATGTTTTCACAAATTAATGGTTGAAATAAAAGTAAAGGATGTAAAAAAAGGGATGGAGAACATAACATTAGTGCTAAAAGTAGTCTCTATAGGAGATGTAAGAACAGTAAATACAAAATATGGAGAATCTAAAGTTGCTACCGCGATTGTAGAGGACGATACTGGAAGAATAAATCTAACTCTTTGGAGGGATCAAATAAATAAAATTAAAGAAGGAGATAGGATTAAGATTGAAGGAGCGTTTGTAAGAGAATTTAGAGGAGAACTCAATTTAAACGTAGGAAAATCTGGAAGAATAACGGTATTAAAGTAAACCCTTGAATTTTAATAGCTTCGAATTTATTATTTAATTAGTGGTAAGAAGATTAATCCTTTTAGTTTTACTTTTAACTTTAATGCCATTTCTTTTAAGTAGCTTTGCTCATGCACAGCAAACTAATTCAATTCTTGTTTTGAATTTAAACATGCAAATCGATCCAGGCTCTGATAAATTTATTTCAGATGGCTTAGCCTATGCACAGGCAAATGGCTACAATGTAGTTGTAATTCAAATGAACACTCCAGGTGGTCTTCTAAGCTCAATGCTAAACATCGTTAACAATATTCAAAGCTATGAAAGTAAAGGAATCAAAATTTATACTTATGTCCCACCTGGAGGAATGGCTGCATCAGCTGGAAGCTACATAGCAATGGCGACACAAGGGATATACATGGCCAGAGGAACATTCATAGGTCCATCAACTCCTATAGTAGTAGGTGGAACACAATCTGAGCAACAGCATGTAGAAAATGCAATGTTAGCTTTAATGGAAAGTCTGGCTTCAAAAAATGGTAGGAATGTTACAGCAGTAATTCCTATGGTTTTAAATAACACAGCATATACAGCAGAACAAGCTTATAAGCTACATGTGATAGAAGGCATTGCAGATAGTTTCCAACAGTTTTTAAGCTTAATAAACATGACAAATGCTAATTATGTCACTCTTGATCCAAGCTATTATGATCTATTTTTAAGCACAATAAGCAACTCTGTGATTCAAGGATTATTCATAACAATAGGTCTTTTGGCAATTTTGCTTGATCTTTATCATCCAACAATACTCTTAACCGTCGTTGGGATCATATTAATAAGCATTGGTCTCTTTGGTTCACAGCTAATAGGTGCCAACATTCTTGCTATTATATTTTTCGTAATAGCTGCAGCACTGATAATCCTTGAACTTAAAACAGGTCATGGAATACTACTTCTTGCAGGAGCTGTTCTTAGCGCATTTGCGACTCTATTGCTTGTTTATGGTGTTGGTTATTCTCCAAGTCCAATTAACTTTACAACGTATGTTGTATTCGGAATAATAATAGGGTTAGGTGTGATAGTTGCCTTTTATTTAAATTATATTAGAATGACTATGAAGAAAAAGCCTCAAGCAGGACCTGAAGCATTGATAGGTAAGATAGGAATCGTTTATTCAACGTTAGAACCTGAGGGAGAAGTTAGAATTGAAGGAATAATCTGGAGAGCAAGAAGTGTGGATAATTCAAAAATAGAGAAAAATGAAAAAGTTCGTGTAGTTAAAATTGAAGGCTTGACTTTAATTGTTGAGAAATTAAAATAAATAGAACTTTTTAATTATGTTTTTGTTGCATTATTAGACCTAAATTAACAATAAAATACCAGCCTTGAGTATATCATGCATAATATCTAATGATGCAATATCTCCCTTTCCATAAGGGAATATTTCGTGGTTCTTATACTTCAATTTTATTAATAAATTAGGGTATCAAATGAGATAAAAGAGAATCTCTCATTAAAGAGCTTGCATACTAGGTAGTCAATATTAAGTTAATATCATTTTAGAATATCAATTAATACTATGCGATAAGTTATCAGAAGCGATAACGATAAGCATTATCTAAATTTTATAGACAAAATTTAATATAAATTATTCTTCTTCGTTTAGAGATGGGAGTTAATTTTGAAGAGGTTCCAATTATTGGAAATTTTAGAGAAAAAATTTGCGTATAGCTTCACATCAATGTAAAAAATTTTGGAACCTGAAGAAGTAGTCGATTTATTTCTCCTTTTTATATTCTCCAGAATTCATTATAAAGATTTGACTTGTTAATGATTCTTTCTTTAAAATTGTTATAATAAAATCAAAGTTTAATACTAATTTAACTTAATTTAACATATGGATTTAGCTACTACGATTGCAATTTCAATACTTGTATTAATAATTGCAATCATATTTCTTTCAGGAATCAGAATTTTCAAAGAGTGGGAAAGAGCACCTTATTTAGTTCTTGGTAGGTTCAGAGGCTTTAAAGGTCCAGGAATAACCTACATCATCCCAATAATAGGAAGGACTCCATTTGTTATTTCAACAAGGCTACAAACACAAGCTTTTAAAACTGAGCAGACTTTAACTAAGGATAACGTTCCTGTAAATGTTGATGCTGTAATGTATTATCAACCTGTTGATTTGACGAAGGTTGTTTTGAATGTTGAAAACTATATTTTAAGTACGCAATTGGCAGCTCAAACAACTTTAAGGGAAGTAATAGGTGGCGTGACACTTGATGAACTTTTGGCGGAAAGAGAGAAGATAGGTGCACAAGCTAGGGCTATAATTGATCAAAAGACTGAAACATGGGGAATAAAGGTTACCGCAGTAGAAATAAGGGATATTATAATTCCAACTACTCTACAAGAAGCTATGGCAAGGCAGGCTGCAGCAGAAAGAGAAAGAAGAGCAAGAGTTACTTTAGCTATGGCAGAATATGAAGCAGCAAGTAAAATGATAGAAGCTGCATCACTTTACGAAAAAAGTCAATATGGTTTACAGCTCAGATGGATGAACATTCTTTACGAACTAGGTCTTCAAGGAAGGGGAACATTAATGCTGATACCTGCAAACATGATGACTGTTGGCCCAGGTATTCCTTCAATGGGATTAGTTAGCGTTTCAGATTTAACAGGTGCAGCAAAACAACAGCAAAAGAAAGAAGAAAAAAGTTAGTGTTTTCATTAGACAACAAAGAATTATTTATTGATAATACAAAAATAAGCTACAGAGTAGAAGGAAGCGGAAATAGAGTTTTACTTCTTCTTCATGGACTGCATGGACATTCAGGTACTTGGAGATACGTTATTCCATTTTTTTCTAAAAAACTAAAAGTTATAGCTCCATCTTTGCCGTATATCAGAAATAAAACTCTTGAAGAATTATCCAAAAATTATGTTATTCTTCTTGAAACAATTCTTGAAAAAGAAGGTTATGATAAAATTTGCATTATTGGGAACTCATTTGGGGGATACGTTGCAATAGAATATTATTGTATTAATCGGAAGGATGTTGAATGCTTAATATTGGAGGATTGCTATGTTCCAACTTTCCAGCAAAATGATGTTTTCATGAGTTGCATAAAGAGCATTGAAGTTCCTGTACTAATAATATGGGGAGAAAAAGATGAAATAATTCCAATCGAAACTGCAAAATATCTCAGTTCAAATATAAAATCAAACGAATTATTCGTTATGGAAAACGTAGGACATGTCCCGCATTGGGAAAATCCTGAACTTTTCAACGAAGTTGTGGAGAAGTTTTTATTTAATAAAAGATTCCTTCAATAAAATCCCTTTACGAACTTGTAAATGTCTTCTTCATTTCTAGCATACTTTAAATTGTATCGTGCAAAATTTGGTAAAAATTTCATGTAGTTTTTATATCTTCTATCTCCAAGAATAAACACAGCCTTATCTTCTGGAGATCTTATTGCTCTTCCAATGGCATGGGATGCCCTTCTTAATGCAGGTAATGTATAAGCATAAAATCTTCCTTTGCTTTTTCCAAATACTTTCCTGTAATATTTTATTAAGAGAAAAGTCTTCGTGGTTAACCTATCGAATGGTATTCCTACTAAGAAAACCCCTTCAAGTTCTTTTTCAGGGAAATCGGCTCCTTCAGCAAACCTTCCTGAAGCTGAAGCTATTAGAACACCCTTGTTTTCATAGGCAGCTCTCTTAAATTCATCCATTACTTTCTTTGCTTCTGATGCTTCCATATCTTGTCGTTCAACGAAAATTTTTCTATTTTTTTCTTTGATTTTTTCAATAAGCCCGTTTTCAATTAGATCATCGATTATTCTATAGCTTGCGCAGAAAACTGCTATGTTTTCATTTAAAGCTTCTACAAACTTTTCTATAGAATTTACATATTGCATAGCCATTTCTTTGCTTAAAGTTTCGCCTTTTGTTGTTATGAAATTAGTTATAATCGAAAGATGAAGTTTGGGATTTGGTTTATACCAATGATAAGTTCCTTCATAGTTTTCTAGTCCTATAATTTCAGAAAATTGTTCTATTGAACCTAAAGTTCCTGATAGTAAAACAACTCTATGGAATTTATTCCAAATGTTTGCGAAAACTTCCTTTGTTCTCATATCAAAGATTTCTAGATACAAATTGTCCTTTTTAATGCTAGCCAATATCTCCACTCCTTCAATGTTGGCGATTTCCTTTGCAGTTAAGAAAAAGTCTCCTAGCCTGTAAAGACTGGATCTTGGGGATTTATTCTCTCTCAATTTCTTCAATCTTACTTTCGCACCCAGTTGTACTATTTTTTCGAATATCGATTCATCCTTTATATTGCACTTTTCTACAATCTTTTTATAAGGCAGACTAATGTCTTCTTTTTCCTTTGATTTAAGATAAACTAGGACCTTACTCAAAAGATTTTCTAATAAGCTAAGGAATTCTTTAACTTCCTTATCTGTTATTTCATATTCTTCGATTTCCTTAGCAGCATTTTTAACAGTACTTAGACTTATTTCTTTGTTGTTTAATGAAGATAGCAGGAATTGAAGATTGTGTGCTTCATCAACAACCAATATTGTGCTTCTGAAATCCATTTTATTCTTTAAGGACCAGCTAATGTATTCATTGAAAATGTAGTTGTAGTTTACGCTTATTACATCTGCATCAATTATTTGGTATAGTTGATAATAATAAGGGCAAATCCTGTATTTTTCTCCGAGTTTCAAAATTTCAGTATAAAGTAAAGGTTCATCTTGATAGGGAACATATACATAGTTCAGCCTATTGTAATAATCACATGATTTATTCTTTATCATGTTCCTACAGAAGAAAGCTACATCTTCGTAATCAAGTTCTCCGCTTAATTCTTTCTTTAGTAAGCACATATCTTTCTTTCCTCTTATTGAAACTCCGTAAACTTTTCCCTTCAAACTCTCAAGTGAACTTATTTTCTTAAGCTCTTCAATTGGTCTATCTGTTTCAGGGCCTGTCCTTACTGACCACAGTATTTTTAAATCATTTTCTTTTGCATATGGAAGCAATGCAGCCAAAACAACAGAAGTTTTTCCGTAACCAGTAGGGGCTGATATAACTAAATTTTTATACCTAATTTTTTCTTGAACGAATTTGAAAAGTTTATCTTGATCTTCTCTGAACTTATACGGAAAATATGATGTATCTAAATTCATTTAATGAATTAATTATGTATTTCTAAACTAATAATAGTTCTAACTAAAGTTGTATTTCCTTCTATCTATTTCGTTCAATACAATAGTAACGCATTGGGAAGAAAGATAACTTAATGGTCCTAAAGAAATCTTAATTGCACCCATTCTTTCAATAAAGTTTTCCGTTTTCTTAGGAATTCCTATATGGTCTCCTAAAACAAATAAAGAATTTTCTACTATCTCAGTTTTCCTTATATCAGCACCTTTTTCATGAAGATAGTAAATTGTTTTATCTTTTGCGGACTTTATTAAATCCTCAAATGATTTCTTGCTTACATAAACTCCTTCATATACTTCAACTTCCTTACTGCTAGCTGCTTTTTTAATGCAGTCATTTATTATTTTCGCAATACTTTTCTCATCCTGAAAAATTCCTCTTATTTTTGATCCTTCAAATTTTATCAATAAAGGAGGTCTTGGAGGACCGTTTAAAGAAGCATAAAAAATTACATCCTTTCTTATTCCATGTGAATAGAAAAGAGCATTTGAGGCAGTCCTTGCTACCAAGTCCATTCTGTTTGCTCCAACTAAGTCTTCTAGATTAAAAGGTTTAGTAAGGGCTTTTCTGGCAAACAATGCAAATTCATACACAAAAAATAATAAGAATTTTTAATTATTTATTCAACCAAATTTACTTCTTTAAGCTTGTTTATTATAACCCTTATATCCTTTCTTAAATCTTCTTTATCAACGTCAACTCCTTGGCTAAAAGTATCTACAAGTTCATCTTCAGTTTTTCCATCACATTCAACCCAGACATAAGCGATAGCTTCATCAACTATATAACCTTGATTCTGATCGTTTATCAAAACCAAAGTTCCATCTTCTTCTCTTTCTATTCTACCTTTCCTATGGTATTTTTGTTGCGTTTCCATGCAAAGTCTATTTGTTATAAATTATTTAAATGTTACTCTATTATTATAATCAATTCAATTGATGATTGATTCAAAAGAATTATTTGAAAAACTTAATCTTGAATATTATAGTTACATAGATGAACCTGTTTTGCCTGAAAAATCAAATGTAAGATTCATCGATATAATTCCTGAATTTGAAGGACTAAATATTGCAAATAAATTTCTTTACTTGCACCAAAAAAGAACTTACGATGAACTTTTGAAAGGGAAGAATGTAATTCTTAAATCTGGAACAGGTTCAGGGAAAACGGAAGCTTGGATAGTTTATGCAATGAAGCATGGTTTGAAAACTTTGGTTGTTTATCCTACACTTGCCCTTGCTTCAGACCAAATTAAAAGAATAGAAACCTATTCAGAAAGGCTGAAAATTAATTCTCTATCTATCGATTCTTTAAGAAAAGCAGAGTTACTTCAAGAATACAAGTTTTCAAAGCTCCATGAAATAATTTCAAATCAATCTATAATTGTTACAAATCCTGCTTTTTTAATGTATGAAATAAAACGAATTACTAAGAACTTAAAATCGATTCTAAGTAGCTTTATAAGACAGATAGATTTCTTGGTTTTCGATGAAATAGATTTCTACACACCAAGAGGCATAGCGCTTATACAAGGAATGATAAACATACTTAGCCTTATATGCGATAAAAAATTCCAAATAATGTCTCTTACTGCTATGATAGAAAATCCTGAAGACTTGGCTTCATTCTTCAAAGAAGTCAACGGTAGGGAAACTGCTATAATTGAGGGTAAACAATTCCGTGTAGAAAACAGAACCTATGTTGTTCTAGGAAGAAACCTTAAAAAGATATGGGAAAGGATAAGGGAGGAAAAAAACAACATCAAGAATTTGCCTAAAGAAATTGAAGAATATTTGAATGATTATCAGAGATTCAAAAATAATTACTTTAAAGTCATCGAGTTTTTCAGGGGTCAAGAAATCGAAATAGGAAATATAGATTTTGATTTAACAAACTTCCTTAGGCAATACGTTTACGATGATTGTGTTACTCTTGTTTTTACCAGAGGAATAAGCAGGGCTGAAGAAATTGCAAGAAGAATAAGACTTGAACTTCCTGAAGACCAAAGGAATAAAGTTGCTACACATCATCATCTTGTATCAAAGGAATTAAGGAGGGAAATTGAAGAGGGTGCAAGAAAAGGAAAGGTTAAGATAATCATATCTCCTAAAACTCTTTCCCAAGGAATTGATATTGGCGCAATAGGAAGGATTGTTCACATAGGTTTGCCAGATAGTTTAAGAGAATTTTATCAAAGAGAAGGAAGAAAAGGAAGAAGGGAAGAATTGAAATTTTCAGAAACAATAATTGTTCCAAGCGGTCAATGGGATAGAACGCTTCTTCTAAGGGGGATCGAATCCTTGAATGATTGGCTTAATCTACCGATTGAAAAAGTAATAATAAATAATGATAATGAATATAGGATTCTCTTCGAATCTTTAATAAAATATACTTCCCCCAGCTTAAGATCTAAGATAAAAAAGGAGGAATTGGAATTTCTCAAAAAGCTTGGCTTGGTATCTGGGGGAGAATTATCCATAAGAGGAAAAGAAGTTATGAACAAACTCAATTTCTACGAATTCGCTCCTCCATATGGAATAAATAGGATACTAATCGATAAAGATCAAAAATATTACCTTGAAGAAATTTCACATTGCGATTTAGTTGAGAAATTTCAAATAGGTTGCTTTGATTATTCGCAGGAAGCCGTTGTTACAAAACATAAATTAGGAGGAGAATCTGGGAGAGTTGTTATGGCTGTTTTTGAAGAAAAATTAAACGAAGCAAATTTGTACAAAAATGAAGCCTTTGCACAGGTAATAGAAGAATATGAAGAAACAAAAATAAAGTGGAAGGAAAATGTTTCTTTACTCAATGATTTCATTTATGGAAGACTTCATTCAGAGGTAGCATGTGTTGTTTTTCCTCCAAGAAAAGGCTTTGGTACATATTTAAAACTACCAAATCGTGTTCATTGGAAGTTAAAAAGCTTTAAACCAAGGGTTAAAACGGTAGGAGAAAGAACGATCGTTTACTATGATAAAAAAGTTTTCGATATCCCTAGTGCTACTTATGGCAAGTATTCAGATTATACATATGGCGCATTTTACGAGCTTGATCCAAAAGAGGATACATCGTTGATAAGAATTGGTCTAACATACATAATGTTGATACTGAGGATGAAAATGCAAATTCCTTTTGAAACTATAATGTATGATGTTGGAAAATTCGGAGATAAAAAATTCTTTGGCCTTCATGAACCTGAATGTGCTGGTTTAATAAAAAAGTTAGATTGGCTTAAAGTAAGAGAGTTGGTTAAGAATTATAAGCCTAAGGAAATCGATGAGGTTCTTTTTGAAATGTTGGATGAGTATTCATATGGTGATTTTTTAAAATATGATTTAGACTGGAATATAGCAAAAAAGGCTGCAATTAGAGTTCTTGATTATATTCTTCTTGAAGAGAAAATATTGGCCAAATTTAAAGGAATGGAGATCTCAATACCTAAGCCAAGCTATTCTTTAAAGCTTGCAAGCTTAGATCTTATTGACGTACCCTTTAATGATGATTCTTCAATTGGATTGTTTGGCTTTTCTATATTTGATGGCGAAAGTAAGTTCACAAAAGTCATGTTCATAGAAGATTCAAGGGTAGAGAATTTTGAAGATTCCATTAAAAACTTGAGCAAGTTGGTTGATGAAGAATTCACCATCTTGGTATACAACTTAAGCGGCTTTAATGAAGTTATTAAAAAATACAAAATAAAATCACTAGGCTATATCATTCAAAATTTGCAAGTTGAGAACAAGCTTATTGAAGTTCAGAAAAACATAGCTGACTCTTTGAATATGAATTTGACTCCACTTGAAGAGCTAGAAAAAATGCTCAACGTAAAACGTGAAGTTAATTTGCTTGACTTATCAATGGAGATAAATAGATCAATACAAAGAATAATGCAAGAAAAAAGAAGTCTATGGAAGAACTTTACTAAGTTCTTATCAGATAAGATAGCAAAGTATCTTGAACAAAATTGCGAAACAATATACAGCTTGTATCTGATATCAAAAGAAATAGCAAAAGTAGAAGGTAGTACTGACCTCCTCCCATCCTAGAAGGTAAGGGTTTTCCTTCTAGAATAGTTCATTGGTTTCCAGCATTTATTCGGAACTACATTTCTCATTTGCTGGACATTTTATAGCTTAGAGCTTTTCCCATATTATCTGGTTTCAAAGAAAAGAAACATTCATTAAAAGGGTAGCCAGCCCAAAATCTGAATTCTATTAAGAATCCTTCATATAATAAAAACAATTGCTATATTGAATGCTTCTCCTTAAGTCCCATAAAGCTCTCTATCGAGCTTAGGAGGAACGTTGCTGAATTTCCTAAAAAAATTTATAAAATAAATATTTAAGTATTTTCATCCCCGCCCTAAAGGGCGAGGCTTTCATTTATGAAAGATAATAACTTAAATGAAAATAATAACTTAAATGAAATTTGAAGAAATAAGGTCTGAATGGATAATAACGAATAACAATGGAAGTTATTCCTCTTCTACCGTTAGTTTCGCAAATACTAGGACATATCATGGAATTTTTGTTAAAAACGTTTCAGAATATTATGATAGATTCGTTCTTCTATCTAAACTATTTGAGGAGATAAGCTATGATGGAAACAACTATAGCTTAGATACAAATTATTATCCAGGTGTTATATATCCTAAAGGTTATGAGGTAATTTCAAGTTATGAAATATTTCCAATCCCAACTTTCAAATATGAGATTAAAGATTTGGAAATAACGAAGGAAATAGTAATAGATCCAGATGAGGACATTGTTTTGATAAGATATTCAACTAATAAGGAAGCAAAATATCAAATTAAACTTTTCCCTTTACTTTCTTTTAGGATAAATCATAGGATAATAAAGAAAGGAGAAAAAGAATTTAAAGTATCGGTAAATAAAAAGGTAATCTTTGAAGACGGAAGCAACAGATTATTCATTTCATTACCTGCAAGCTTCGAAAAGAGGGAAGATTGGTATTATAATTTTCAATATCCAGTAGAAAAGGAAAGAGGAACAAATTCAGAAGAAGATCTTTATTGTCCTGGATTTTTCAGATTAGAGAACTTAAAAAGCTTTACAGTTCAGATTTCTTCAGAAGATTTAAATGAAAAAGATTTCGATGAAGTTAAAGAAAGATATTTGAAAAGGCTAGAGTTTAACAACAAATACCCTGATTTCATGGAAAAAATGGTAAAAGCTTCAAATCTATTACTCGTTAGAAATAATATAATAGCTGGTTACTATTGGTTTGGTCCTTGGGCGAGGGATGCTTTCATTTCCTTACCAGGTATTCTCTTGCTAGGAAAGAGGTTTGAACATGCAAAAAATTTAATTGAGCTTTATGCAAGCTTGATGAAAAACGGAATAATTCCTATAAGAATTTCAAAGGAAGAAGATTACATATCAGTAGATTCATCACTTTGGTTCATTTATGCAGTTTATAAATACTATCAGTATACTAAGGATAAGAGTTTCCTACGTTCTATGTATCCGAAATGTACAGGAATAATAAACGCATACATAAAAGGAAATGAATATTTTGATTTAGATGGCGTTTTTATAAGAACAAAAAAAGCCCCTTTGACGTGGATGGATGCGAAGTTAGGAGAAACGGTTTTTACTCCTAGAATAGGAAAACCTGTTGAAGTTAATGCACTTTGGTATAATGCTTTATCTTGTTTAGATTATTTTGCACATGAACTTGGCAAAAAGCTCAATCAAAAATTCTTAAAGATAAGAGATAGAATCGAAGATTATTTTTCTTCTATTTTTGTAAACAACGGAATAGTTTTAGATGTAGCTGATCCTGATGATAAATCGATCAGGCCCAACTTTATTCTTTGTTTTTCATTGCCCTTTCCAATATTAACGAATTTCAGAGATTACAAAATGCTAGTTGATGAACATTTACTCACTCCTTATGGTTTAAGAAGCTTATCTTACAAAGATGAAAAATTTAAGCCAAGATATGAAGGTGATTGGTATTCAAGGGATTCAGCTTATCATAACGGTTCAGTTTGGCCTTGGTTGGCAGGATTTTATATAACAGCCAGCATAAAAGCAGGAGAAAAAGCGATTGATCTTTTAAACTATTTTAAACCTCTATATAGCATGACGTATTTACCAGAAATATTTGATGGCTTAGAGCCAAAAGCTCCAAAGGGTTGCATAATTCAAGCATGGAGTTATGGAGAATTAATAAGGGCATATTACGAAGATATATTACCAAATTTAGAAAATTGAAGAAAGTTGCAGTCTTAGGTTGGGAATTACCCCCATATTTTGCAGGAGGTTTAGGAATACATACTCTAAATTTGTATGCAAGGCTAGCTAAGTTTTTTAAAATCGAGATTTATATTCCAAAGTTTGATTCATTTAGTTTTCATTATCCTTTTGAGGTAAAAATGGTAGATTTTAGGAGTAAGTTCCATTCACCATATTCATCCAATCCTGATTTCTTTGAATTGGTAAAAGCTTACAATGAAGCTTTAGTTGAAAATTTCAAAGATGAAGATGTAGCATTGATTCATGCACATGATTGGATCACTTTTTTAGCTGCTTCTAGAATAAAAGAAAAATACAAAATTCCACTCGTAATTACAGTTCATAGCACTGAATTCGATCGTTCTGGAAATTTCTACCCTCAAAAGAGAATAATAGATATTGAACAACTAGGTCTTGATGTAGCAGATACTGTAATTACTGTTTCCAACTATACAAAAAACCTTCTTCTAAAAAATTATAAATGTAAGGAGGAAAAGATTGTAACTATTTACAATGCAGTGAGGCATGACTTGTTTTACGTTGCTGAAAGAAGCTATAATCTGAATAATTTGATACTATACTTTGGAAGACTTACTCCACAAAAGGGTCCCAAATTTTTTGTTGAGACAGCTATTAAAGTAGCACAGGAATTTCCCGAAGTTAAATTTGTTTTAGCCGGAGCAGGAGAGGAAATGGATAATCTTAAGAGGATTTCGGGTAAATTTTTAAACAGAAATATATTTTTTGAAGGTTTTGTAACAACGGAAAAAGCTAGAGAACTTTACTCAAAATGTGATGCTTTTATAATTCCGGCCGTCTCGGAACCGTTTGGAATAACTGTATTAGAAGCTATGTCAGCAGGCGCTCCAGTAATAGCAAGCAAAACTACAGGGGTTGCTGAAGCTTTGAAAAATATCCTTGTTGCAGACTTTTGGGACACTGATTTAATAGCTGAGTATGTCATTTCATTGATTAAACATAGATCTCTGAGAAAAGAACTTGGTCAAAATGGAAAAATGGAAGCATTAAAATTTACATGGGATAGAACAGCATTAAATACTTTGGAAGTTTATAGAAAATACCTATGAAGCAAGTCATATTTTTCTTTGAAGCTCATCAACCAAGAAGAATAAGACCGTATAGAAGAAATGAAATAGGCAAAAATCATGATTATTTTTGGAAAGAGAAGAATGAAGAGATTTTGAATAGGGTTATAAACAAATGTTATATTCCGATGACCATATTCTTAATAGATAATAACTTCCCCTGTTCTATTTCAATTTCAGGGGTTCTTTTAGAACAGTTGCTTGAGATTAACAGCGAAGTAATAGATTTGTTTAAAGAATACTTTAAATCTGGTATTGGAGAGCTTGTAGGGGAAACTTACTATCACAGCTTAGCTTCAATTTGGAATTTTAGTGAATTTGAAGAACAAGTAAAAATACATGAGGAAAATCTTAGAAAAATTTTTGGGATAAAACCGGTTACATTTAGAAATACTGAATTGATTTATAGCGATGAAATATCTTTTGAAATAAAAAAATTAGGTTATAAAAATGTATTAACTGAAGGCACAGATGAAATAATTTCAAAATATAATCCAAATTACATGTATAGCTCTGTAGCTGGTCTGAACCTTTTCCTAAGAAATTATAGATTAAGCGACGACATATCTTTCAGATTTTCCAATTATAGATGGAATGAATATCCTTTATTTGCAGATAAATATGCCAAATGGATTTATCTTACTCCAGGCGAAGTTATAAATCTGTTCATGGATTATGAGACTTTTGGGGAGCACAATTGGAAAGAAACTGGAATTTTTGATTTCATGAAGTATCTTCCGCTTGAGTTAAAAAAATATGATATAGAACTAACAACAATCAAATCCTTTGCTGAAAAAAATGTAAGTAAAGGCACAATCAGCATTAATAAAATAATTTCATGGGCAGATATTGAAAGGGACTTGAGTGCTTGGCTTGGCAATGATTTACAGAGGGAAGCCTTTGACTTCATGATAAGCCTAAACAAAAATAGAAACATGCATATATGGAGAATATTGCAAACTTCTGATCATTTTTACTATATGTCAACCAAGATGTTATCTGATCAAGAAGTTCATGAATATTTCAATCCTTATAAATCTCCATATCTAGCTTTCATTTACTATACAAACATACTAGAAGATTTTAGAATTACCTATTGCTTTTAAATTTCAGTCTCTTTAATTCTTTGCAATTCATCCAGTTTGAACAAAGTAATAACAAATTCTGAATGACTCCAGATCAAAGGAGCGACTGAAAGAGGAGAACCATCGTATGGATTTATCTGTTCAGATAATATTCCAGATGTTTGAGCATGATCTGAAACCCATTTAATCAATTCATATGCTCTATCCACATTTCCAATATCTAAATAATATTGGGCAGCCCAAAGAGTCGTTATTATCCAGGGATTACCTGGAATTTCTTTATCTTCTTTTACTCTTTGATAGCGGTCATTTTCGTATCTTGCAATACCGCCAAGGGATTACCTGGAATTTCTTTATCTTCTTTTACTCTTTGATAGCGGTCATTTTCGTATCTTGCAATACCGCCAATTTTTTTAACCCAGAGTCTGTTCATTATATTATTCATTGTGTTTTCAACTCTTCTATCAAGAGGGTCTTTCATTCCAAACAAGAATATTGACATTACTGCACTATCTAAAGTAAAGTCAGGTTGCCCATCTATTATAGCTCTTGCATAGTATCCCTTTGAATCTGAATAAAAATATTTCTCGAAAGACTCTTTCATCTCATGTGCAGCTTTTTCGAACTCTATAGCATAATTCACATCACCAAATTTCATGGCTATTTCATAGGCAGCTTTTAATGCTGCATAAGTTGTGGCTACAGTATATGTATGTATTCCGTATCTTTCTTCCCATACATCAAATGATTCTTTTGGCAAGCCATTTGGTTCACGGAAATTTAACATGAAGTTAGCACATTTTAGAACTAAAGGCTCATACAATTCATAGAGAAATTCTATATCGTTTGTCTTCCTCATATAGTTTCCCAAGCACCAAATAACTAAGGCAGTTTCATCTTCTTGTATAGGAACGATATTCTTATTCTTATAGATTAAGGGTATCCAGCTGCTAGCTAAATTTCCATCAGTTCTGTATTTATGATAGAAATATCCATGAGGAGAAACAACTTTTTTTGCAAATTGGAAGAATTTTCTTGCTGCAGTATAATGTCCAGCTAAAATTAAAGCATTCGTAGCAATGGCAGCATCCCTTGGCCATACATAGTAATATTCATCCCTGTTTGATTTCAATATTTCACTATCACTTGAAGCAACTATTGCTCCTAGATCGTTCATATGATTTCTTATTATAAAAAGTGATCTTCTAAAAAGGGAGATCAACTTATTTTCAAGCTTTAAGTCTATCGTTTCATGCCAAGCTTTCCAATAATTCGCAGTTCTTATTTCCATTCTATAAAGCTTTTTGAAAGTAAGGTATTGCAAAATTTTCCTTATGTCATCTAAGCTTTCGCCGCATATTATATAGTAATAAAGCATTTTGTTTTCGCTTGGCTTTAATTCAATAGAATGTCTTATTACTGAGTCAACAGATCCTATTGCAACAGGGTTCATTGATAACTCTCCATCCTCGGCATCTCTCCATGTTCCCTCGTGTCCTTCAAAATCTTTTACTCCTGCAGCATATTGATCCAGAACGTTATTGTTAGAATCTATAGTAGATGCGTAGAAATATCTTCTTCCTTTATAATGTATCATCCCTTGCAAATCAGGATAGTAGATCGCTGTATCTCCAATGTTTGTTCCATATATGTAGAAATTCTGGTGAAAAAATAGTCTTACTGTTTTATTTTCGTTACTATCGTTTTTTAGCCAAACTTTTTTAACATATATATCTTCGTAAATATCAACAAAGTTGTCGCATTCAACAAATATGTCAAAGACCTTACACTTTATATTACCAACCATTGTATCGCTAAGATAATCTGCACTATAAATGATCCTTTTATCTATCCAACTAAAATCTTGGTTTACTTGAATACCGAACATGAAAGGCTTTCCTGCAGAATGATTTTCTGAGAGTTCTTTTGAATAATAAAAATCTATAATCCTGTAATCAGAATCAAAACTTACCAATAATCTTCCATTTCCAATAGGCAAATACCTTACCATATATTGATTGAATTAGATTTCTGATTATATAAGCTGTATAAGTTGGAAAACTAAAGATTTCGTAGGAAACATGCTATGTTGTATTCCCCACTTTTAAAACTGACCTCCTCACCGCTCTAGAAGGGTGAGGGTTCCCTTTTAGAGAAGCTCATTGGTTTCCAGCATTGATTCGGAGCTACATATCGCATTTGCTGGACAGTCGGGAGGATCAGAGCTTCCCCCATTTTATCTGGTTTAAATAAACCTTCATTAAAAGGGTTGCCAACCCTATATCTGGATTCTATTAAGAATCCTTCATTCAATAATTGCAACGCTGAATGCTCCTCCCTAAGTCCCATTAAGCCCTCTATCGAGCTTAGGAAGAGCGTCATTGAGTTTCCTAAGAATTTTTATAAAATAATTATTTAAGTCTATTCATCCCCGCCATAAATGGCGAGGCTTTCATTTATGTAAATTTTGAATAAATGTTTCATGTTGCGATATTCTGACGTTTTATATATTCATAAATTAACAAGCATTTATGTAGCATTGCATAAAAACAAGGAATTGGAAAACATTTTATGTTAGTATCCTGGTGAATAGCAAGTTAAAGTTAGTCATTCATAACTTATCCTTTAAATAAGAGTTGATTGCTTATGTTATCGAAGCACAAAATTAACTTATTACGTTTCATAATCATTCTTAGCTTTTTAAGATCATTTTCGTTTTTGGTCTTTCTTAGTACTATTTTTAGTATTAGTTTTTAATCTTCCTTTATCATTTGTAGGGTTTTTTATTTTAATAGCTGGATTAACAGGGGCTATATCGCAAGCATTCGCAGGTGCGTTATCTGATTCGTTCGGAAGAAAAAGAACGATAATGTTAGGATTGATAGGCCAAGGTATTTCTTTTATCTATATTTTACTTGGTTTTGCTAGGGATGATCTTATTGAATATATTTAGCGGTTTTTATTTCTCAACAATAAATGCTATCATTGCAGACATTATGGATAAAGAAGAAAGATTTAGCGGATATGCTTTATTAAGGGCCGCTGCAAACTTTGGATGGGGAATAGGGCCAGCAATCGGGGGGGGGGGGGGGGGGCTTATTTATTATACTGAGTACTTTAGTTTATCATCTTTCGTTATAGGATTTTTATTAGCTTCATTATCTTTATTTATTCAAAAATTTCCTGAGACTGCTAAAACTATTGTGCAATTCAAGTTTAGTGATATGGCAGATGTTTTGTTAAATAAAAAATTCTTAGTATACTGCATAGCCTCTTTCATAAGTTTTTTAATTTTCGGTCAACTTAATAGCACCTTCCCTGTTTATGAAAGCGAAGTTAATGGTATTTCATCTTTTTATATAGGTTTAGCATGGGCATTAAACGGTTTTATCGATGGATTTATACTATATTTTATTGCCAAGTTAGCGAATACAAAAAATCAAATGAAATTTTTGATATTAATATGAAAAAAATCGTTGTAGGAAAAGATGAAAACAACTATGCTAAAATTCCTACAAGAATTAATGGAATTTATCATTATAAATCATTAGCAGAAAGATTGAAAATAAAATATCCAAAAAGATGGAAAGAAAATAAAAGCATTGAAAAAAGAATAAGAGCGTTTCATTCAAAGGCTAAAAGAATTGCAGAAGATTCTGCTAGAAAAGTTGGCAAAAGAATTATTAATGAAGCTATTAAAATGAATGCCAATGTTATAAAGTTAGAGAACTTAAGAAATATTATTAAAAAAGTTAAAAAATCCCTAAAAAGTATAGAAATAGGCTTTATTTAATGCAGTATCGCAGAATTCAATATTGGATCGATTGGCAATCTAAGAAACATGGTTTGTTAGTAAAATATGTTAACGCTGCTTATTCTTCAGTAAAATGTCCTAAGTGTAATAACAAAATGAATGAAATATCATATAGATGTTTCAAATGCAATTGTGGTTGTGAAAATGATAGAGATGTAATTGCAATAATTAATTTAAACGGGAGGGGTTCTCTGTGCCACCTTACTGCCCCTCATATGCGATATGTAGCTCCGAATCAACTGAGGGAACTCTTGCCCTTTAGGGTGAGAGAATTCAGGATAAATGGGGCATAATTTTTGCTACTGCAGTCTTTGCTAGCGTTTTATTTTTCTTAATTGAAAAATTATTTATGAATAAATAATAAATTAAGGATAAACTTTGCTTGGATATTCTTTAATTGCATCAACCAATACTTCATTTATTTCTTCAGATGCATATTTTACTTCACATTTTTTAAGGGTTTCATATCCTCTCTCACCGATTTTATCTCCCTTCTTTAATGCTTGTATTATTTTATCTGCCAATTCATCATGATTTGGAGGCATAAACTTGTATCCGTTTACTCCTTCTATAATAAGTTCGCTAATACCTGCTCCTTTACTTACCACTACTGGTTTTTTATATAACCATGCCTCGCATATTGTTAGTCCAAATCCTTCCAACCTTGATGGTAAAATGACGACATCTGAAATTTCGTAAATGCACGCTAATTCTTCATTTGAAACATATCCTGTAAAAACGACTTTATCCTGCAATCTTAACTCTTGGCATAAATTTAGCAATTTGTTTAACCATAAGCTTGCTTTATCATGGCCTAGCTTTTTGCTTGTGAAGCTACCATCACCTACTACTAACAATTTTGCATCAACTTTCTTAATTGCTCTAATAGCTATGTCTTGGCTTTTAATTGGATCAAGCCTTCCTACTGCTGTAACAATTTTGTCATTTTCTTTCAAATTTAGCTTATCCTTTACCTTTTCTAACTCAGATTTGCTAGATTTTTTAAATTTGTTTGTATCAATGAAGGGATATATTTGCTTTACTTTAGCTTTAATACCGCATCTAACGAATCCTTCTAAGTCCCTTTTTGTACTAACTATAACTCGATCAAATCCTATGATTGATTTTATAATAAAATCTCTTACTTTTTCACTCATGTTTTCTGGAACAAAAGGTATATGATACCATAGTACAACAGGTGCCGATGGACCAATCATTCCTCCAACTAATAATTGCTGAAAATCATGAACAAAATAAATGTCTGTGTCATTGTAGAATTCAAGAAGCTTTTCAGAAGTATTCCAATTGTATTTTGCAAAGGAAATATAATCTTCGGCTTTTAATTCATATTTTCCAAGACCATGCGACTCGTTGTATATGCCCTCCTTAAATCTTGTATATCCAACGATTTTCTCAATATCCAAATCTATAAAATGTAGCTCTATGTCTTTAAGTTTCATCAAAGGTGGATATTTGGGACCTAAAGAAACCCATCTTTTCAATTTAAAGTCATTGTAATTCAAATAATCCAGCATCATATTAGATACTCCACCTACGGTAATTTGGAAATCTTCATTGTTCAAAGAAGAAACATCTATTATTTTTGAGGGAAAAGGATATTTTTCTAAAATTTCTTCATATGTTAAATTTAATCTTAAAGGAGGTGTCTGTGTATTTATTAAAATCGAATTCATATGTTAATCATCAATAAAGCTTCTTATAACCCTTCAGTCCGCCCAACCGCTCTTCATCTTTCTTCAGGCTATAAAAGCGACCTCATCGGGCAAATTATATATCTAATTTCGTAGTTAAATCTTTAATTTATGGTTGTTTTTGAAAAATTAATTGAGATTAAGACTAGTAAACCAATTGAATTAATAGATATAACTTATGAAGTTGAGAAGGCCGTCCATGAATCAAAAATAAAGGAAGGGATTTGTTTAGTCTTTGTTCCGCATGCAACAGCTGCAGTAATAACTAACGAATTTGAACCATACTTGATAGAAGACGTATTGAAAAAGATATCTGAAGATTTTCCAAAAAATTTTGATTGGAAGCATAATACTATAGATGATAATGCCCATGCACATCTTGCTTCTATTTTTTTGGGTT
Source organism: crenarchaeote SCGC AAA261-N23 (assembly GCA_000375685.1). Taxonomy (GTDB): domain Archaea; phylum Thermoproteota; class Thermoprotei; order Gearchaeales; family Gearchaeaceae; genus AAA261-N23. The sequence goes on along the minus strand of AQVQ01000008.1, from coordinate 9,241 downwards.
CAAGCAAAAGTTTCCCAATTTCCAAAGGAAAACTATTAAGAGGAACGTGGCAACAAATAATTTTCGTGGAATTGGATGGTCCTAGACGCTATAGAACAGTAATAATTAAAATTGTTGGAGAATAAATTATAGCAAAATAATTATTTTATCATGGTAAGACTAAGTGAAGAAAAGATACGGGAAAATTTAAAGGAGCTTAAAAACTGGAGTTACAAAGAAAATAACATAGTAAGGTTCATAAAATTCAAAGACTTTGTAACTGCTGTTAAATTTATTGATGCGATCGTACCAATAGCTGAAGAACTTGAACATCATCCTGACATTGAAATTAAAAATTACAATGAAGTTACGATAAAGCTAACAACGCATGATGAAGGGGGAGTAACGGAATATGATTTTCAACTTGCAAAGAGAATAGAAGATCTGATAAGAAACTTTAACCAATAAAATAATTAGAAAAACAGTTTAGAAAAATTCAATTTTGCTCCCTGTTTAGAAATACGTAGTTGTAAATTATTGCAGCAATTATTCCACCAATTATAGGACCAATCCAGTAAATGTACCAGTAGCTAAAGTTAAGTGCAGCAAGTTCAGGTCCTATTGCTCTTGCCGGATTCATTGCAGCTCCTGTCAAGGGTCCTCCAATCAGTACATCCGCTGTTACAGTTAAGCCTATAGGAAATCCTGCCAATTGAGGCGCTCTCTTATCAACAGCTGTTGCAAATATAACGAATACAAGGAAAAAGGTCATTACTAGTTCAAGTATGATGCCTTGAGCTATGCTCATAGAAGGACTTAGAGTAGGAGAACCATAGAAAGTAGACATTCCTGAATTAGCTGGTGTGAGAGCTACGAGTAGTCCTCCCGCAACAATCGCGCCTAGTATTTGAGAAATTATATAAGCAATTGCATCGAGAGGCTTTATTCTTCTTGTTACTAGCATTCCAATAGTTACAGCAGGATTTATATGACCGCCAGATATGTTCATAGTTGCTGTAACAGCCAAAGCTAAGGCAATACCGTTGGCAAATGCTGCAATTAAGAGGCCTGAGGAAGATTGGAGGGCATACGATGTAGCAATTGCAGATCCAGCTCCTATGAAAACAAAAAGAAATGTCCCAATGAATTCTGCAACAGCTCTCTGACTTAAAGGAATAGGGCTCTTGGAAGACATAATTTTATCAATTATCTTATTCCAATAAAAGCTTATCCTAAAGGAGATATTGATTTTTTTAATTTTTTTAATAATCTCTTTAATATTTTAAAGGTTAATCCCCAAATTATATTTCCATTATAAATGAATGCTTTTCTATATTTATTTATTTTTTCAATTTTTACATATTTTTCAATAGATTTATTAGGATTAAACCAAAAATATTGATCTACTTCCTCTCCTTTTTTTATCTCGATATTTTCTTTTGTTAAAAAGACAAAAGGTTTTACTCTTATTTTAGGAAGTAAAGGATTTCGGGGTTTAAAATATGGCATTTCGAATAAAAACTCAAATCTTTTTAAATCAACCCCAACCTCTTCCATAGTTTCTCTGTATACAGTATTTAGAAGATCGTGATCTTTTTCTTCTTTTCTTCCACCAGGAAATGCAATGTCTCCTGACCAAGGATCTTTAGGATTTGTTTTCCTTTTTATTAAAAGTATTTCGAAATCACCATTTATCTTCTTAAGTATTATAGCAACAGCTGCTTCTTCGTGCATTTAATTTTTATGTTTATTCTTAAGATAATTCTCGTAAAATCTTAGGAATCGAACTTGACTATAGTTTTCTATGCTTCCAGGTCTTAAGGACCTTACGAAATTAATAGCTTCTTCAGCAGTGTAACCGTATTCATGCATAAGATATGATGCAATTATTGTTCCAGTCCTTCCCTGTCCTCCCCTACAGTGCACCATTACCCTTTTTCCTTCTCTTAACTTTTGATTTATCCAATTTAATATAAACTCAACTTGTTCAATGGTTGGCGCATTATAGTTCTTTATGGGTGAATGAAGTAATTCTATTCCTCTTTCCTTCAATAAATTCTCATATGCTTTAATACCTATGTTATTTTCTTTATCTTGAATTTCAAGTTCATCATCTTCTACTAAACATACAACTGCGCTTATTTTTTGATCTTTAATAAAATCCAAATCTTCAACATTTCTTGGAATGCTGTTTGCGGCTAACTTATCCTTTATTATCCAAGAAAAATACATTTCAATACGTATAAAATCCTTGTTTGGTCTTTTTACCCAACATTTTCTTATTGTACATATCGATTAGAAGCTGATCCAATTCTGCCTCTTCTTTTGTGATTTCCAACGCATTTCTTATTCTTTCTATTACCTCATCTATTCCAAATTCATCAGCATACTCAAAAAGACCCTTTGGATATCCAAGTCCAAGTCTAACTGCTTTATCTATGTCTTCTTTAGAAGAAATTCCATTCCTCAGTAAATAAGCGGCTTCGTTAATTCCTAAAGAAATTACCAATAAAGGATCGACCTTTTCACCCATTTTAGGATCGAGCTGTATTCTCTTGTATTCGCCAGGTTTTGGATATTTATAGAAGCCTTCTCCACTTTTTAGTCCGTAGTTCTTTTTGTTAACTTTCTCTTCAATTGTACTACAGATTTTTGATTTGAATCCTCTTGAAGTTATTGCTTGAAAAACATTGTAAAAAATATCCAGACCGCTATAATCTGCTACTTCGAAAATCCCCATCGGAAATCCAAGTTTAAACTTTAACGCTGAATCTATTTCTTCATATTTAGCATACCCTTTGCTTGCTAAAATGCAGGCAGTGTTAAGAATTCTTGATAAAATTCTGTTTACTATAAACCCAGGAACATCTTTATTCAATATTACAGATTCTTTGTTTATTTTTTTGCAGAAATCCAAAGACTTAGCTAACGTTTCATCACTAGTATATTTCCCTCTGATAACTTCAACAAGTTTCATAAGTACAGGAGGATTGAAGAAGTGTAACCCAATTACTTTTTCTTTCCTGTTAGTAACTTCTGAAATCTCGGTAATGGGTAAACTGCTAGTATTTGAAGCAAGAATAGCATGTCTGGGAGCATATTTGTCAGCTCTAGAAAAGATTTCATGTTTTACTTCTATTTTTTCAAATACAGCTTCGATCATTAGATCGCAATCTTCTACGACAAACTTAAAATCTGTTGATGGCTTTATTCTTGACAATATTTTTTCGCTACTTTCCTTAATTTGACCTTTTTCCTGTAATTTCTCTAAACTCCATTTTATTTTTTCCATCGCATTTTTAAGTATTCCATCCTCAACATCATGGATTTTTACTTCATAGCCATGAATTGCACATACTTCTGCTATTCCATGACCCATTGTTCCAGAACCTATTACCGCTATTTTATTCATCATAATATTGAAATATTTTCGGCATATTAATCTGATCTGCTATTCAATATCCAACGATTTCCCTGTTAACTTTCTTACCAAAGATTTAACAATTGTGAGTCTTTGTATATCGTTAGCCCCTTCGTATATTTCTGTTATCAAAGTATCTCTAAGATACCTTTCAACCCCTGTTTCTTTATCTACTCCGTATCCTCCATAGATCTTAATTGTATCAATAGCTACTTTTTCAGCAGCTTCTGTTGCAAAAGTTTTTGCAATCGATGCTGCAATTATTGCTCCTTCCCTTTTTTTATCCATCATTTCTGCAGCCCAGTATGTAAGAAGCCTTGCTGCACTTAATTTAATAAGCGAATCAGCTATTTTAAAAGAGATACCTTCAAATGAAATTAAAGGCTTTTCAAATGCTTTTCTTTGCAATGCATAATTTAAAGCTCTCTCAATCAAACCTTGCAGTATTCCTACCGCCTGCGCAGCTACGCCTATTCTTCCGTGATCATAAGTTGAAACAATCATTTTAAATGCCTTCCCTTCTTCTCCAACAATATTATCTTCAGGTACTTTTACGTTATCTAAAATTATCTCGTAAGGTTGCTCTCCTCTTAATCCTATAGTATCTATCCTTCTTGAAACTTTAAATCCTTCGTATCCTTTTTCTACAATAAAGAGTGAAATTCCATCATGCCTTTTTTGATTTTCTTTAGGAAATGAAGTTCTCGCTGAGACTACAAAATAATCAGCTTTCCCAGCACCTGTTATAAAAATTTTTCTTCCATTCAATATGTAATACTTTCCTTCTTTTTTTGCTGTAGTTTGTATTCCAGCAACATCGCTTCCGGCAACAGGTTCAGTATTTGCATGAGCCGCAAATGATTTTCCAGAAGCAATATTAGATATATATTTTTTTCTTTGTTCCTCGTTTCCATATTTCATAACAGGATAGATGAATAGATGATTTACCATGAGCGCAGATGCTAATGCTGGTGAGACTCTTGATATTTCCTCATACATTACAGCTAATGTTAAAATATCTCCTCCTTGTCCACCGTATTCTTGGGGTATTCCAACTCCAGTTAAGCCAAGCTCAATTGCTTCTTGGTATATTTCTTCAGGAATTTCTCCTTTACTTTCAATTTCTTGTATTCTTTTAGCTACACTTCTTTCAACAAATTCTCTTATTGTTTTTCTAAAGCTTTCAACTTCTTCTTTTATTTCTATCTTAAAATCCTCCAAAGAATTGAAAGGAAACATAATTTAAAAACGTTGAATATTTCTTAAATTTGTTTATTTTAAAATATTTCATTTATAAAATATGAATAAAGGACCTTTTGTTACAGTAGGGGGACTAATTGTTAACAAGGAAGGGAAAATTTTGCTTGTAAAATCTCCGAAATGGCTTAAAGAAAAGTACAGTGTTCAAGGTGGACATGTAGAGCCCTATGAAAAATTACAAGATGCAATAAAGAGGGAAATAAAGGAGGAAGTTGGATTGGATGTAAAGATTGGGGATCTTCTTCTAATTCAAGAGGTTATAAAGCCTGAGGAATTTTACGATAATTCTAGACATTTTATTTTCTTCGATTTTGTTTGCTACAGTGAAGATACCAATGTAAAGATTGATAACTTAGAAATAGTTAACTATGTTTGGGTAAGTTTGGATGAAGCTCTAAAATTAGATGTTGAAAAATTTACAAGAAATTTATTGAATAAATATCAAAGATATTTAAAAGGAGATAAAGCTATTGAACTTGTTCAATATTAGCTTGTTCTTTTCTAAAGGAAATAAAGCTAGCGCTTGCTATTATGCCTAAAATAAAGCCTATTATGAATCCACCACCGTTAAAAGCTGATAAAAGCGTAAAAATTAAAATAAATATGCCTATCTTTTTAATTTCGTTTTCTGTTCGTCTTCTAATCAATGAGGATAAATAAACTATCATTATCCCGCAAGCTATTCCCAAAATTCCTAAGCCAAATAACGCATTATAATTAATGCTTAAGTTTCCAAATATCGAAAATGCATATGCAATCGTAACTATTCCAGAAATCAAAATTAATATTCCTGAAATAAAAGCTAAGCCATAAGCTAAGCCTGTACTTATGTTCATTTTATCATTCTAAACATTTTTTCACTTATATTTTCTATTCTTTCTAATGCTAATTTTTTCATTTCTTCTTTTATTTCAGCCCTTTTTACTGCATCGTGCAAAATCGAAATTGAATTTTCATAAACCTTTTTATTAACAGGATAAGGAACTCCGTCTTTCCCTCCATGTGCAAATGTAAACTTTATTGGGTCTCTCCATGATGCAGGTGAACCATATATTATTTCTGAAATCAAAGCTAAAGCCCTTATTGTAGAAGGACCTATTCCTTCAGTTTCAAGTATTTCAATATAATTTCTAGCTTCCTTTTCATATAGCTTATTAATTGCTTCCCAGTTAATATTCCAAGGCATTCTGTAAATGCTAGCTTTAATTTCATAATTTCTGTTAATCCATTTATCAAGGGGGCCAAATTGAAGCTTTTTGTAATCTTCCTTTATCTTTTTAACACCCATTGAAATCAGATCAACTGTTGTTTTTCTATTTTCTTCAGATTCTTTTGATGAAAGGTTTAAGACGTTATCATGACGTTGACTACCTATTATCCCTGAGTGTGGATCTGAAAGGAAATCTTTAACATTTGAAGAAAACCAATGGTATCTTCGAGCGTATTTTTCTTCTACATTCATTCCCTGCTGAATAACAGCCCAATTGCCTTTTTCATCAATTACAATTACATGATGGTAAAGGTTGTATCCATCTTGTATTAAATAATTATCTATCTTGGCGACCAATCTACTTATTCTTATAAATTCTTCCTCTTTGCCTTCTAGATTAACTTTTTTTAACAATCTTTTTATTTCTTCAGGAGCTTTTCTTGAAGATTTTCCTTTGCCTCCAGCAATTATTATTCCTAAGTCAGAGCTATTAACTATAGTTTTCAATACTCCTGTTAATACAGTTGTTACTCCTGATGAATGCCAATCATATCCTAGTACGCATCCAAGAGACTGAAACCATAATGGATCTGATAATCTATTTAGTAATTCATATGTACCGTATTCGTCTACAATTATTTCGGTTATTTCCTTACCCAACTTAACCATCAAATTAATCAACCATTTAGGAGCGTATCCGCTGTGTAAAGGAAGATCAATTTCATCTTTCCTGAAGCTGTAAATGTTCACTACTTTTTTGAATTAATTATTTTATATATAAATTATCATTTCGATGCATAGTAAGTACTCCTGTAGTAAGATGTAACAAAGGGCGTAATAATTTAAATATTATTTAATACTTCAGGAATTCATACAAAATAAATATAAATATTTTTAACATTTCAAGCGTAAAGATATATTAATAAGAAGTACAATACTATTATTTCGATGTCAATTAAAATAGAAGAAGTAGGTCCTAAAATTGAAAGAAGTTCAATTCATAGTCATATAAAGGGATTGGGCATAAGGGATGGCAAAGTTGCTTTTGCAGCAGATGGATTTGTTGGGCAAATAGAAGCTAGAGAAGCTGCATACTATGTAACTAAGCTAATAAAAGAAGGAAGGTTTGCAGGTAAAGCCGTGTTATTCGTGGGTCCTACGGGTACAGGAAAGACAGCTTTAGCTTTGGGAATAGCTAGAGAGTTGGGATACGATACACCTTTTGTTCAACTCTCAGCAGCAGAAGTATTTAGCTTAGAAATTAAGAAAACAGAGTTTTTAACAAGAGCGCTTAGAAGAGGAATTGGATTGAGAATTAGGGAAACAAGGAAAGTCTATGAAGGTGTGGTTAAAAAGATTGATTATAGATTTGGAAGAAATCCATACAATCCATATTCTCAGATTCCAGTAGCTGCAACAATAACATTAAGAACGAAACAAGAGGAGAAAACTCTCAGGGTTCCTGCAGAGATAGCTCAGCAACTTGCTGAGCAAAATATAGATTCAGGGGATGTAATTTGGATAGATGAAGAAACGGGCAGAGTATTTGTTCAAGGAAAATCTGAAGAAGAAGGAGGTGAAACTTATGATATATACGTTCGTAAAAAGCTAGAAGTTCCTTCAGGGCCTGTTTATAAAGATAAAGAAATAACTAGATACTTTACACTACATGATTTGGATACTCTGAATGCAAGACAGCAGGGTTTAATTAGCATGCTTATGTTTGGAAGTGCTGGGGAAGAAAAAGAAATACCCATGGAAGTTAGAAAGGCCGTGGATGAATTTGCTGAAAAAACGATAAAGGAGGGAAAGGGTGAGCTTATTCCTGGAGTCATGTTCATAGATGATGCACATATGTTAGATATTGAAACATGGGCTTTCTTATCTAGAGCGATGGAAGGCGAACTTACACCTATTTTGGTATTTGCAACAAACAGAGGTTTTACACGAATCAGGGGTACTGATATTGATGCTCCACATGGAATCCCTCTTGACATGCTAGATAGGCTAATAATAATAAGAACAAGACCCTATAAGGCTGATGAGATTAGAGAAATAGTAAAGATAAGAGCGAAGGAGGAAAAAGTTGATCTTAGCGATGATGCACTAGAATACTTAACAGAAATAGGCGTGAATCACAGTCTTAGATATGCAGTGCAGTTGTTATCACCTGCTTTGATGAGAGCAAAGGAAAACAAAAGAAACACCATAACGAAGGAAGATGTTGAATATGTAAAGAAACTTTTCATTAGTGTAAAAGAAAGCGTAGAACATATAAAAGAATACGAAAAGCTTTTCTTGAGATAAGCTATCTAAATAACGTTATTTTTGGCTTTCTTTTTATTCTATCTTTAGATTTTAAATTCTTTTACACATTGATCAATTAAGAAATAAATGTACATGATAATGTTTTTGAATAAAAAATTAAACTATAAGCAAAAAACTAAAAATTAATATTTTGATATGAATCTTCCTTATACTTAAAAAATTATACTAGTTCGTAGATTTGTGTAATTGTTTGAATGTAAGATTCTTTTCCAAAATTACAAAATTTTAAATTTTCTATTTATTAAGATTTTTTTCAATAAACTCCTTTAAAACTGTAGCATTATTCAGAACTTTTTCTTTAGAAGAATACAGAAGAGTAACTTTAGAATGCTTTTTTAGAGCTTTAATAAATTCTTTAACTTTGGGATTATTTTCTAATTCCTTCCAATATCTAGATTTAAATTCTTCCCATTTGCTTGGTTCATGCGAATACCATTTTCTCAATTCATCCGAAGGGGCTATGTAATTTGTCCACAAGTCAATTTTTGCTTCTTCCTTTTTTAACCCCCTAGGCCATAGTCTGTCTACAAGAACCCTGAAACCATCGTCTTCAGAATAACCTTCATAAATTCTTTTGGTTTTAATTTCCATAGTCTTTCTCTCTAATACAAACAATAAAATTTTATCTGAAAAATCTAATTAGAATTAGAAATATAAGTAGTAAAATAATAGATAGGAAGATTGGTATAATGTAAATTGAATTTAATTGTTGTACAACAGGAATTACATATACTAAGGGAACAGAGATCGAATATGTAAGTAAGACTAGGATTATTTCATTGTAGAGCTTTGACTTTTGCCTTCTTATAAACTGCTTAAAAATGTCTTTATCTTTAATTTGATCTGCAATAATATATTTCTCGCTTATAAAATTTGAAAGGAAGTCCAAGGATATCATAAGTATTGCTAAGATTAAGTACATCTCTATTAGATTTGCTATTATTCTTAAAAAGATGAAGAATAATGACGAGGCTAATAAGAAAATGCTTATTTTTAAAAGGATTGTTTCCTTCAAATAGTAACCTAAATAAACAATTAATTTA
>AQVQ01000007.1 GCA_000375685.1 crenarchaeote SCGC AAA261-N23 | reverse complement strand
CTTGTTCATCTAACCATACTATGTTGTTTCCAGCCCTTACAATAGGACAAAATCTATTACATTCAAAGTTACATTCATTCGATTTACAGTATTCCCTTTCAACTATTGCTATTCTTATTTTACTAGCTACTTTCAAAGTATTCCAATGAATCCTTGTAAAGCTCCTCTAATAAAAGTTTTTCTTCTTCCCTCGTTTTTACTTCTTCAGGTGAAGATACAGCTATTTCTTTAGATCTCTTAGAGGTTTGCTTCTTAGGAACAATAACTTTGGTTTGTTTCGTTGCCTTTTTTGTATGGCCACAGTTTTTGCATACAAAAACTACGTATGATTTTCTTTTTTCTGGTATCATTACTCCCCCACATTTACTGCAAAACTCCATTGGATAGATTAAAAATATTAGATGGAATTTAAAAATTATTCTTCAAATTCCTCCAGCTCTTCTAGTTCCTCTAATTCTTCAAATTCCTCTAATTCTTCAAATTCTTCCTCCATTTTTGCTTTAATTTATTTAATATTAAAGGCTTATAAGCATTTCGTAAATTAATAAATATTTCCATGATATTAATTTGGGTAGATGAGACCAATAGGAAGGGCTATGAAGTTTTCCTATCTTTAATAAAAAAGAAAAGGAAAGTAGAGCTAGTTTTTGAACAAGATGGAAAGTTTTATGAAGGATATTTCGATCCAAAAATGCTTAGCAATAAGGATAAAGTGTATTATTCATTACCTAGTACTAAGAGGAAATTGGATAAAAGATTTAGGAAAATCATAAAAAATCCTAGAAAATCAGAAATTAAGAATTATTTCGTAAAAATAGCAATAGAAGCCTTTAATATGCCTTTGTTTTATTCGAAAATAAAGTACATAAGAAAGAAAGAAACAATAGCTAAAAAATTTCTCGATACTAATAAAATTATTTTGCTTTATAAGGATTATACATCTTGAAATGAACTTTAAAAATTATCAGAAAGGCTTACTGGTTACAACTTATAAGGGAAGAGAGGATGATTGTGCTCAAGAAGCTTGGTATATTTTGTCTCAGTTGAATTACAGGGAGTTTGAAGTAGAAAAAGTTGGCTTACCTGGAATTCTTATTTTAAAAACAAATTTTGATCCAATTAAATGCTTAGAAGATTTCATAAACTATTCAAAAGAAAATATCTGGAGCATAAGATATATACTGAAAGTTATTCCTCTTGAAATCATAGTTGAAGCTGATTATGAAAAAATTGCAGACGCTGCCGAATTTTTATCCGAAAAAATTGAAGAAAATTCAACTTACAGGATAACCGTTAATAATCGTTCCTCACCTTTGAATTCAAAGGAAATAATCTTCAAGACTGCTGAGAGGATAAAAAGGAAGGTAGACCTTACTAAATACGATTACGAAGTATTGATTGAAATAATAGGTAAGATAGCAGGAGTTTCAGTTTTAAAGAGAGATCAAGTATTTTCTTTACACAAAGCAAGGGAAAGAAGCGTTAAAGAAATAACTGGAGAAGATAAAAATCAATAATACCAGTCAACACTTGAAATTTTGGTAAGCGTTTCTTTTTCAATATCGTTTGTTTTTAAATTATAAATTTTAATTAATTCTTCTTTTCTTTTCTCAAAAGAATTTATTTCCTCATCTATTACTTTAAGCTCGTTATTTTTGACCAAATTTTCAATTTTTCTTATTACTTTAGATTTATCCTTGTCGCAAGCGAATATTATAACTTTATCTGTATCTTTATTTACACCTATTATCGAGATTGCTTCAAAAATTTGCCTTTTCCCAGTCAATCTTAGCAGTACTTCAACAGATTTATCCTTAGCTATGTTTCTTTTCCTTTCAAATGACCTGTAAGTCCTATATATTGAAGATAGAATTTGTCTTAAGGAAACTATTCGATTTAAATTTACTACTTGTAAAATTTCTGTGCTATCTTCATTTTTATTAGCTATAGCATTTATTAGATTTGTTATATTATCTTTGTTTATGTTGCATGCTGTTATTCCTACCCATGCATCATAATCTTTAATGAAAAAATAGCATCATTTCTTTCTAGCTTGGGCTAATAATATGGCTGAAGCAATATCTCCTTCTGTCTCTTTTAAAGCCTGTTCAGCTTCTTCTTTAGATACACCAGCTTTTTCCATAACCAAGTTTACATCTTCCTCTGTAGGTTTATATTCTGATGCTTTTCTTTCTTCTTTTATTTCTTCTTCTGATTCAGCAAATATTTGGTATATTTTCTGTCCGCTTACGTTGGTTATCATCACCTGAGGGTTTATTAGCCTCAGAGTTTTATCTTTAAATTTTATGTTTACTTCTTCAACATTTTCCAAGTTCTGAAAAGAAACGCCCATTCTCTGTAGCATTCTAATAGTTTCTCTGTTCATTCCTCTACGATACATGATTAACTAATTGATAAATTAGCTATTAAATTAAAAAAGTTAAAAAGCTTCATAAAAAGTTTAGAAATAAACTTTACTTGATGCAGTATAGAAAGATTCAATATTGGATTGATTGACAAGCAAAGAAGCATGGTTTATTGATTAATTATGTTTACGCTGCTTATTCTTCAATAAAATGTCCTAAGTGTAATAACAAAATGAATGAAATATCATATAGATGTTTCAAATGCAATTGTGGTTATGAAAATGATAGATATGTAATTGCAATAATTAATTTAAATGGGAGGGGTTCTCTGAGCCTCTCGACTGCCCCTCATATGCGATATGTAGCTCCGAATCAACTGAGGGGAACTCTCGCAATTCATAGCGGGGAGAAGTCAGGCTTGCTATTGCAACCTTTATCATATCGAGCCTTGTTATTTCAGCTAGAGTTGTTCCAGAACCCATTGATATATAAAATAATTTTTTACATATAACTTAATTTTTTTGTATATTAGCTATTATTTTATACATTATATTATCTATTCAATCGATTCTTTTTTAATGTATAATAACTTCAAAACATGTGTATTTTTTTATCATATGGCTAGTTTCCTAATCTTGACCGCAGTGCCTCTCTTCATAACCATCATTTCCTCTCCGCTCAAAACAGTCCTCCCAACTCCTATTACATTATTATTTTCATCCACTATGATAACTTCGCTACCTGCCTCCAATTTAGGTTCAACTTTCTTTACATGCTTTACTAAAACTTTCCTTAAATCTTTGATTAAACTGATAGAACTATTATCAACTTGAACTACATACTGAAAATTATTCATGTATTTGATCAAATTTTTAGCAGCTTCTATACTTGGGACTATGAATCCATCAGATGATCTCAATGTAAGATAAGGTTTTTTATCTAGAAAGACGTATTTTATCTTTCCTGTCTTTTTTGAGTATTTAATTTCCATTCTATTTTGCAAGCCTGCAGGAAATAAGGCCTCGCCTGCACCCATTCCGAACTGGTAATCTGCAATTCTTTTTAGTATTCTGTAAGGGTCTAAACTCATTAAATATATTATTCTGAAAATAAGAAATAAAGCGTAAGCAAAACTACTAACTTTCTCTTTAAATTAAGGACAAGGCTTTCAATAGCTGTAAAGTATATTTTCTTATTTGAGTATTTAATACTTGTTGAGCTGCGAAATTTGTGGAAAGAGGTTAGTGAATAGAAACATAATTATAATAGGGAAGGCTAAACTAATTGTTTGTGATGATTGTAAAAGATTTGGTAAGCCTGCAAGCTTCGTAGATAATAAGCAAGCAAAACCTAAACCGGTTTCAAATTTTATTAAGCCCAAGAAAGTAATTACAACCAATATACCTGAGGTAAACGTAAGAGAAGATTATGCTGAAGTTATAAGAAAAGCAAGGGAGAATTTGGGAATAACTCAGGATATTCTAGCTTCTTCTGTGGGAGAAAAACTCTCAATAATAAAGAAAATAGAAGCAGGAAAAATGAAGCCTACTATAGATCTTGCTAAAAAGCTCGAGCGTTTTTTAAAAATAAACTTGATTGAAATAGAATCCAATGTTGAATACGCTGAGAAAAAAGCTTCAAAATCAGACATTACAGTTGCTGATGTACTTGATATAAAAGATGGAGACTAGTTAAGTTAATTAAAAGGTTATAAAAATACATATCTAAATGGTTTCATCTGAAGAAAAAAGATATATTGATAAGGTCATCAGGCTCCTTTTAAGACCTGAGGCAAGTAAGATAGCTTTAGCTATCTTAGAAAAAAGTGATGCAACAGAAGAATGGCTTACTAAAAAAACGGACATGAAATTAAGCGTAATAAGGAAGATTTTATACGACATGCATGAATTAGGTTTGATAGATTTTAAAAAAGAGAGAGACGAAAGAACAAGTTGGTATATTTACCATATAAACTTCAAATATGAAAACTTCAACAAAATCATATACGATAGGCTAAAATATATCTTGGATAAAAAGCTAAAAGTAAGATTACAATATGAGCTTTCACACAGTTTTTATGAATGTCCTAAGCATAAAAAACTATTTACAGAAGAAGAAGCATTACAATACAATTTTATATGTCCCTATGATGAATGTGGAATGGTTATGCTCCACAAAAAAAATCAACATGTAATAGATAAGCTAAACAAGTACATACAAATAATAGAAAAAATATTAGAATTAGCAAAAGGAAAAGATAAATTATAGGGCCGGTGGTCTAGCCTGGTGGGATGTCGCCCTTACGAGGCGAAGGTCCCCGGTTCAAGTCCGGGCCGGCCCAAAATTAAAACTCGCTTATAAGCAGAAATAAATAGTTACTTGAAATTTCCCCTTTATGTTATCTAAAAAGCTTTGGGCATATATAGAGGATATTTTTAGCTCTATTATCTCCCATCCTTTTATAAAAGGGTTGACAGATGGAACCCTCGAAGAAGAAAAATTCAGATATTATATAATCCAAGATTATTTATATCTTAGAGAGTTTAGCAGAGCTTTGGCAATACTTTCATCCAAAGCAGAAATACTAAACGAATCTTTGCTTTTCGCATCCCATGTTCAAGATGTTTTTAAAGTAGAAAGAAGCTTACACGAATATTTCATTTCTAAATGGGGTATAAGCAGTGATTTATACAAACCTTCTCCAACCAATTTGCTGTATACTTCATTTTTAATATCAACCACCATAGCAAAACCATACTATGAAGGTGTTGCAGCTGTTCTTCCATGTTATTGGATATACATGGAAGTTGGAAAAGAACTGATTAGAAAAGGTTCACCAAATGAGCTTTATCGAAAATGGATAGAAACATATGGAGGAGAAGAGTATGAAAAAGGAGTTAGAGAGGTTATTAAGATAATTGATAGATTTAATCTAAATGGTCAACAAGAAAAGGAGGTATTTAAGAATTTTAGAATTTGCTCAATCTTCGAATACATGTTCTGGGATTCAGCTTATAGAATTGAAAAATTTCCTTTTGATTTCTAGCTAAGTATAGGGGAGGGCCAGTAACTATCCAAACTCACAGCTTTTCCATTTGAATCGATATAAACATTACTTTCAAGTCTAACTCCAAATTTTCCTGGCAAATAGATACCTGGTTCTATAGTAAATACCATGCCTTTCTTCAACTCTTTTTTATAAAGGCCGTTAATGAATGGTTCTTCATGAACTTCTAGACCTAGACCATGTCCTGTTCTATGAATAAAATAGTTTCCATAGCCTTTCTTAGTTATAACACTTCTTGCAATTTCATCTAAATCACTTGCAAGAATACCATCCTTCGATGCTAGTATAGCTTCGTCATGGGCTTCTTTTACGATTTCATATATTTTGAAAAACTCATTGTAATTTGGATTACCTAAAGAGTATGTTCTAGTTAGATCCCCAAAGTATTCATTATAAGTTGCACTAACGTCAATTACGATAATGTCTCCTCTTTTAATACTTTTAGAAGAATGTCTCCAATGAGGTATTGCTGAATTTTCAGCAAATTGAATTAACAAATTCATAGGATTTGCATTCCTCTTAAGTATTTCCTGATAGATGTATGAAGCAAGTTCATTCTCAGTTATTCCTTCTTTAATTTTATCCTCTGTCTCTTTTATGCTATCTTCTATAATTCTAACAGCTTTACTTATGTTCGCTAATTCTTCTTCATCTTTGATAACTCTCATCTCTCTAACAACATCATCAATAACTGAAATCTCAATTTCCTTTGCAAACTTTTTTAGGATTAAATAGTATTTTATTGGCATATTTTCTTCAGTGCCAACCTTTAAAGAGCTTCCTTGAATTATCCTTTTAAGATAATCCAAAGGATTTTCATTATCTGTGTAAGCGAAATAGTTTATTCCTTTTCCTTTGATTTTTAGTTCATCGAGCTTAGGTACTACAACAGTTGCATCTTCATTTTTAAGATCTATAATTAAAGTACAGAATCTTTCATAAGTCTCTATAGTTGCTCCTGTCAAATACCTAAAATTCGCTCCTGGGAAAATTAAGGCAAAATCCAAATCTTTTTCTTTAAGCTTTTCAATGAGCTTTCTTATTCTACTCATTTTAAGAAATAAATAATAGTCATACCTTATTGCTTTTGTTTAAATCGCAAATCATGTAACAGTAGTCTCCAGGTTTAACAACAGATCTCTTCCTATAAAGAAACACAGCAGATCTTTTAAATATAGGTTTAACTTCCTTTATCAAATCGAATGTATAAGGATCGTATATTTTGAACAGAATCAAATTTTCATCTTTTTCCTTACCTATATATATTTCAGGATCTCCAGGAATAAAAATACCTCCTGCAGGGGCTCTCATGTTTCCATAGGCATTTTCTTCAAAAATAAGAAAGTCTCCTTCGATATTGGGTTTTGAATTTATTAAATTTAGCAAAGCTAGAACATTTTTAATTTTTTTAATCATCGTATTAGAATAAGCTTCATTATCTTCATTAATAGGCCCTGATTCTGTTGCTATAGAAGTTATTCCAATTTCTGTCGCAAATGTGGTTAAAGCTCCTTTATAACCATAAGTATTATAAATAAATTTGAATCCGAAAGACTTCGCAATATTTATAGATTCTTCTTTATTTTTGCTATTTTTACTAATAATTGTATATTCAACAACTAAAAAAGGAGGCGATGTATGAAAATCAATCAGATAATCCATTTTCTTTACAAATTCCTCACTGATTACGTAAGCAATTTTCTCAGTTAACCATCCATCTTTGTTTCCTGGAAAGTTTCTGTTTAGATCTAGATTATCAGTCGGCGTATTCCTTGAAAGATTTTCAAAAGCTAAAGGATTTGCTACAGGAATGATTATCAAGTTACCATTCAAATCTTTTGGATTAATATTCTGAATCAATTTGTTAAAAAACTCAAAACAATGAGTTTCATCTCCATGAATACCTCCTATTAATCCTAGTGTCTTTCCATCATTACTTCCTGCGATTACGTGCGCAATTATTTTTAAATCATTTCCGCTTGTCAATCTTGCAACATTTGCTTTGACAACTTCTTTTGAACCTCGGCTTACTGATTTATTTGCTATTATCATAATCTATATGCAATAAATGCTAAGATATCTCCTGTTGCTACTGCTTGATTTCCTAAAAGGGGGTAAGCTAGGATGTATCCATCCAAAGGGCTTTCAATTTTTTCGATAATTTCACCATACGGGTTCCAAATTTCAGCTATTATGTCTCCTTTTTTGACTTCATCTCCTGCTTCAAATTTTAAATCAACAAAACCTCCTTTATTTGCTGTTATTTCTATCCTTGAAAGCTCCCCTTCTATAATTGGTATTCCTTCTTGCCTTTCTATTTTTCCTTCGATCATACCCAGTAGTTTCATAACATTTAATACCCCTTTAAGGCAAGCATTTGAGCTTGCTGTATCGATTCTTCTCCAGTACAATGCCTCGATCGTTAAAGCAGGTTTCTTTAAAGATATAGCAGCATCGATTATTGTTCCTGTTCTATGTGATTCATTTGAAACCTTTAACCTAATCGTTGTTATTCCAAAGGCCTTTGCCATGTTTAAAACTTTTTCATCAGTTTCTGAGCCATTAAGTCTAACTATAGAAAAGGGAATTGCTGGGAAAGGATTGGCATGAAAATCTATTATATAGTCGCTGTTTTTAATCGCTCTTTCGTAGATTATGTTTGCAATTCTAAAGCTTGTTAACCCTTTAGGATCTCCTGGAAATACTCTATTCATATTGTATTGATCTTGAGGTGTATTCATTACAGACATATGAAATGCAAGAGGATTCAAAACTGGCAAGCATATAACAGTTCCATTCATATTCTCTGGCTTCAATATTTTTACTAGTTTTCTTATAACATCTGCACCAGTTATCTCAGTTCCATGAATAGTAGAGGAAATCATAAGCTTTGGACCTTTATTCGCTCCATGAATTACTATTAAAGGAATTTTAATCTCTGTTGAATCTGGGAGATATATTTCGCCCAAACTTCCGTAGCTAATTGAACCTGGCTTTGCTAAAATATTTCCTATTTTAAAAATTTCATTACTCACTTTCCTGATAAATTGACTTTGTTGCAGGTAATACTTCAATTTTATATGTTTCCTTCATTAAAGCGAAACCTATAGCGGAAACAATTGCGGATATAACAATGTAAATTACAGGCGCTAAAGCTGTATGTAAACTTAGAATTAAAAACTGTGAAATATAAGGAGTGAATCCTCCAAAATAAGAAATAGCTATTGAATAAGCAATGTAGCCCGAGTATCTTTCATTAGTAGCAAAACTTTCACCTATCCAAACAGGCAATGTTGCCTCTAATATTGACATGAAAAATGCCAAAACTACAGTAATCAATAGTATTATTTCAAAGGAATAACTGGTTATAAACAAGAAAAGTGGATACGTGAATAAAGCAAAGAAGATTGAAGCAATTAATGAGGGTAATTTTCTTCCTAATTTCGTATCTGAAAGATAGGCCCATACAGGTGTAAGTATTAGTATAACTGCTTCAGCTACTAGAGTGATTAAAAGAGCTGAACCAAGAGGCAATTTTAGTGATTGGCTTAAATAAGTTGGCCAAAAGCTTGTTATTGCGTATAAAACAACAGTACCAACAAACGTAGTCATTATAGCGAGAATTGCTGGTTTTAATTCTTTGGTAAAAACTTTTGCTACGGGCACTTTTTCTATTTCCTTCCTTTCCTTTATTTCTTTAAAAAGTGGCGAATCTTCCATTTTGTATCTAAGCACAGCAGCAACAGGTATTAATATGAGTCCATATAACACAAACGGGATTCTCCACCCTATTCCATAAGCGAAATCTTTCCCAAAAGAAGTTATAATGTAGGCAGTTCCTGTAGCAAGCATTGATGCTCCAAGAATTGTAACCCCTACCCAAGATCCATAAAAACATCTTCTTTTAGGTGTTGCGCTTTCAATAAGATAGCTTAGAGCACCTCCTAGTTCTCCACCTGCAGCAAATCCTTGAGCGATTCTAACTAATGTTAAAAACACAGGAGCAAGTATGCCTAAACTTGAGTAAGAAGGAATCAAGCCAGTAAGCATTGTAGCTATCCCCATTATCCAAAAAGTTATTAGCATTGCATTCTTCCTTCCGTATTTATCGCCTAGGTGTCCAAAAACTATTGAACCTATTGGTCTAAAAATAAATCCTATACCAAAGACAAGTAATGTATTTAGAACAGCCACTTCAGGGCTTAGTGTTTTTGGAAACATTACGGTTGAAATTATAACTGTAAACTGAGCATATATTACGAAGTCTGTCCAATCAAGGAAATTCCCTATTAAGGCGCCTGCTATATTTCTAAGTTTTCTTCCTAAGTTACTTGTCATTGTTCATATAGACCTACACATGTATATAAATATTTTGTTTTAATCTGAAATCCAAGTAGCTATTCTTTTGAAAGTAGTTGAACCTATGAAAGTGGTTAAAAGCGACATGATTACAATTGCAGAAAAGATGTTCTGATCAATAAAATTACTGGTTAATCCTATGGATGCAACTGCAATGCCAGTCTCTCCTCTTGGAACCATTCCTAAAGCGGATGAAAAAGCTTGTCTGAAGTTTTTAAGAACCATGTATGCAAATGGTAATACACCTAAAATTTTGAATATTATTGCAATTAATGTTAACTCTATGCTAAATAACACTACGTGATAATTAATGTTCATTATGTTTACTTGTGCGCCGATTATTACAAAAAATATAGGTCCAAAAAAGCTAATCAATGTTTCAGTTAATCCTCTTATTTTTTCAGCACTATAACTTTCAGCTAATGCAACTCCTGCAATAAATGCTGCTATTATAGGAGAAAATCCAAGAACGTTCATTATAGCAACAAGCCCAAACAATATTACGAATGGTAAATGGTAAATATATTTTTCTCCAGCTATATTTACAATTCTTGGTATAAGTATTACTGAAATAACGAAGATTATAAACCATGAAATTATGTAGTAAGCTGTTATTGAAAGTAAGTTAATAAAAGATCTACTAGTTATTGTTGAAAATGCTATAACAACCGAAAGAAGTATTAAATCCACAACATCGTCTAAGGCTGAGGCTGAAAGCATAAAATCTACACCTTTACTTTTTATCTGTAATTCTTGAAGTATAGCAGCCGCCGCAGCTAAGCTTGTTGCACCCAGAGCAACTCCTATGAATAAGGCTTCATTTATTCCAAATATATATGTGTAAACTATAGTTGCAACAGAAAAGGGTAAGACTGCACCCATTGTAGCTCCAAGAAAACCCCATATTCCTGCAGTTCTTATAGGCGAAATACCATGTTCTAGACCTGAAGCAAATATTATAAGAATAAGTGAAAACTCGGACAAAAATAAGACAAAATCGTTTATAGTAAAAATATCGTAACCTGCTATACTATTGATAAAACCACCTATTGCAAAAGGACTTATTATCATTCCCGCTATTATTTCGCCTACAAGTAAAGGTAAACCATACCTTGATATTAAACTTCTAACAAGAACGGCAGTAAATATCATTACGGAAATTTCAAGGAAAATGAATACGAAGTTACCTTCCATAATAACTTTTACTAGAATCGGCAATAAATATCTTTAATATATACATTTACATAGAATACATTAAAATATATAAATTTTATTTAATAGGAATTAAAGCTATTAAATAATAGATTATTCAACTATATAATCAAAAAATCTTTGTTCTCTTTAATAATTTAATTTTGTTAAAATTAAAACCTAATGCATACAAAGTTGATTTATTGTTCTTAATTTCATTAACAAGTCTTATAACTTCAGCTTCTGATAGGGTTTTTGTTGGTTTCTCCCTTATAAGTCCATCAGGTCTAAAGAATAGTGAAAGACCTAAAGCAATACTCAAAAGTATGGGAGATAACCATACAGGATCGAATGGTATAAACGGCATTAGCGAATACTTATAAAGATCAATTATTCTTAATATCAGTATGAACATTATAGCTCCTAATGTTGTGCCTAAATTGTTAGCAGCTCCTCCTACTACTACCATAACCCATGGATAGAATGTATCACTTAATCTATCGTATTTTGTCGCTATAACTGATTCTGAATTGAGTGCTAGAATCAAACCGCCAATAGATGCTAAAGCTCCTGCAATCATCATAACATTTCTTCTATATATCACGATATCTTTTCCAAGAGTCTGAGCTAAAGTTTCATTGTCTCTTATAGCTCTTAATACTCTTCCAAGTGGTGAATTAACAAGCCTTCTAGCAAAAAAGTATACTCCGACCGCTAAACCAATGAACAAGGCATCTTTGATATAATTTATGTAATTCACATCGATGTTAAAAGTACCATTTAAAAATCCTAGAAGAGAAGGAACGATTACACCTAAAGATCCTCCTACAGGTATATCAGAATTGTAACCGATTACAACCAAAACATCTCCTAAGGCTAGCAATATCATTCCTAAATAGTCCTCTCTGAGCTTTAGTGCTGGATAGCTGCTTACCAAACCTAAAAAGGCTCCGAAAGCCATTGCTACTATGATTGTTAAAAATAATAGACCTATTGAAAGTAACGGAGAATGTATGAGTATGTTGTTTATTGTGTAAACAATCAATATATGCTTAGTTCCATAGTAGTATCCTAAATTTTGTAAATTATAAGCATAATACATTATCAGTCCTGGTAGGAAACCGGCAACAAATCCTCCACCAGATACAGCTAAAAGCTTACCAAAATTCGGTATCCCTAAATATCCATATTCAAGGTTTAAGCTTAAGGCTATTATTATGAATGCTGCAATCCATGGTATAATGTCTCTTATAAATAATGATAAAAGATCTAGCGCAGTTGTCATTGCACTTTCAACTTCCTTACAAATAGCTTTCTAAAATTGATTCCTGTAATTCCCTGAGGAATTATTAGTAATGTAGCAGCCATTATAGCTAAAGGAACGAATAAAGCAAAATTCAAAGCTATTGGATAACCTAGTTGTGCTATGGCATAAGGAATGACAATTGAACTCGTACCTATGATGATTCCTCCAGGTATAGGTCCATATATGTTTCCAAGTCCACCTAATATAGATGAAGCAAAGACATATGGTAGGAAAAAGTCTGCAGAATTTGTGCTTATAGTATATTGAAAACCAAAAAATACTCCTGCAATACCTGCGAGTCCTCCACTTAATATCCATGAAAAAGTATAGACTCTATCAATATTTATTCCAACAACAGAAGCCAAAGATGGATTTTCTATAGCTGCACGCATAGCTATCCCAAACTTTGTTTTATTAAGCAAATAATACAGTGAAATTGAAACTAAAACTACAAAAATCAAGACTGAGATTACAGATATTGGTATATCGTAAATAGTAAAATCGCTGTTCTTAAAATTAATCAGTACTGAATTAACCTTGTATGTTGTCGCCATCCAATCTGCCACTATGTTTATTACTCCGAAGAAGAAAATAGTCACAACTAAAGTAGCTATCATTAAAGTAACTATGTTAGCTCCTTTATCTATCAAAGGCTTAAGAAGTATTTTATATTGCAGGAAACCAATAGCTGCTCCTGCTAAGAAAGCATAAGGCAAGTAAAGCAATGGATTCACTTTAGCTACTTGTTGCGCATAAACTCCCATGTATGCTCCTACAGCTATGAAGCTTGAATGTGCAAAGTTCGGAACCTTTGTAGTTAAATAAGTTAATGTTAGACCTAAACTGCTTAATATTGTAATTCCACTAACTACTATCACAGCTGCAGTTAAAGGATCCATTTTGTAATTATAATGAATAATTAATTTTAAATATATAAAATTCCTTTATATAACATTTATGGCAACACAGGCATCTTGGATAGGCAGAGGTATAGCACTTGCAATTGTTGGCTTAATAATAGGCGTGGCGATAGGATACTTTGTATACCCTGCAGTAAATCCAGCTCCAGCAGCAGCACCACCAACAGGATTACCTTCAGTGATAAAAATAGGCGCTCTATTAACTCTTTCAGGAGATTTAAAATCCTTTGGAGAAGATCATCAGGCAACACTTAATTTAGCACAACAAGAAATAAATTCCTGGCTTGCAACGGTTAGACCAGGCACAACGGTTCAATTTGTAGTTGAAGATACTGCTGCAAAACCAGATCAAGCTTTAAGTCAACTACAAGTTTTAGCTGCACAAGGTATAAAGTTCGTAATAGGTCCACTATCAAGTGCTGAGCTTAAGAATATTTTAAGCTATGCAGAAAGCAATCAAATAGTAGTTGTAAGTCAATCTTCAACTTCAATGGAGCTAGCAATAAATAAGACCTTTGTCTTCAGATTCATACCGCCTGATAAATATCAAGGTCCTGCAATAGCAAAGATTATGTGGGATGCAGGAATTAAGCATGCAATAATCGTTAACAGACACGATAGCTGGGGAGATGGACTTGCAAGCTATGTTTCACAAAGATTCCAGCAATTAGGTGGCACATTTGAACAAATTTCATTTCCTCCTGAAACAAAAGATTTCAGTGCAATTGTAGCAGATCTTAATAACAGAGTTCAAGCAGCTATTCAACAGTATGGTGCAGCACATGTAGGTGTAAATCTAATATCCTTTGAAGAAGGACAATTATTGCTTGATGTGGCTGCAAATTATCCTGCGTTGAAGCAAGTTAGATGGTTTGGATCAGATGGTACTGCAGGTTCAGCAGCTTTCGTTTCAGACCCTACGGTAGCACAATTCAGTATACAAACCAAATTTGTTCATACAATATTTACACCGGCATTTACAAGTATAACCCAAAAGGTAGAGAGCTACATAAAATCAACACTTGGTAGAGAACCAGATTCATACTCTTACGTTGTTTATGATATCGCATGGGTACTTATAAAGGCTATAGTTGAAGTTAATGCATATGATTCAGTTAAGGTTGCAAAGATATTGCCACAGGTGGCAGATTCATTCTATGGAGCTTCAGGTTGGATCTATCTTGATGTTCACCATGACAGAGCAATAGGAGATTACGGTATTTGGACTATAGTAAGCCAAGGAGGAACATATACATGGGTTCTTATAGGAACTTACAGCCCTGTATCAGATAGTGCAACGTACTTCCCCGCATATCAGTCATACGCATAAATAGTTTTAAATTTTTTATTTTTTTATTTTTATTTTAATGGAAGATATAATATTAAGGACAAAAAACTTAAAAAAATACTTTGGGGGATTAGCTGCTTTAGACGGCGTAGATATTGAATTTCAAAGAGGTAAATTGACTTTAATTATAGGTCCTAATGGGAGTGGAAAAACAACTTTAATTAATACAATTTCCGGAATTTACACACCAGATGAAGGAAAAATATATTATGAGAATGTGGATATCACTTATCTTCAACCTCATGAAAAGTTTAAGTTAGGAATTGTAAGAACT
This sequence comes from crenarchaeote SCGC AAA261-N23, assembly GCA_000375685.1. Taxonomy (GTDB): domain Archaea; phylum Thermoproteota; class Thermoprotei; order Gearchaeales; family Gearchaeaceae; genus AAA261-N23. The sequence goes on along the minus strand of AQVQ01000007.1, from coordinate 19,678 downwards.
TTCCAAATACCCAAACCTTTTATAAAATTAACAGTTTTAGAAAATTTATTAGCAGCTGCAAGAGATAATCCTGGTGAACATTTTCTGTATGCACCTTTAAAAGGAATTTGGAAATATAAAGAAGAAGAAATTTATAAGGCTGCCATCAACGTTCTAGAAAATTTAAATTTAATTAAGTTTAAGGATCAAGAAGCTTATAAACTAAGCGGAGGTCAAATAAAGCTTTTAGAAGTAGGTAGAGTGCTCATGTGCAACGCTAAGCTCGTGCTTATGGATGAACCCGCTGCAGGAATCTCTCCAACACTTGCCCATGATTTGTTTGGGCAACTTAAAAAACTAGTAAACAATTTAGGCATTACTATAGTTATTGTTGAACATAGACTGGATATCGCGTTGGATTATGCAGATTATGCCTATGCAATGTTTAATGGTAAGGTTATCTCTGAAGGAAATCCAAAAGAAGTTATAAATGACCCAAAGGTAATTGAAAGTTATATAGGCAAGTAATGTTAAGTGTTAAAAATTTAAACGCAGGGTATGGAAAGTTACATATTTTATTTGATGTTAACTTAGAAATACAGCCAAAAAAGATAACCGCTATAGTTGGTCCCAACGGTAGTGGAAAATCAACCCTTCTTAAGACAATATTTGGTTTAACAAACGTTTATTCAGGCAATATAATTTTTGAAGGAAAAGATATAACAAGGGTTAAGCCCCATTTAGCTGCAAGATTTGGAATAGCCTATCTCCCTCAAGTTGAGAATGTCTTTTCAGAATTAACCGTTGAAGAAAACTTGAGAATGGCTGCCTATACTTTAGCTAAAGATGAGGCTGAAAGTAGAATAAAGGAGGTTTTAGATTTTTTCCCTGTTTTAAAAAAGAAATACAAAGAAAAGGCAAAGATAATGAGCGGAGGAGAAAGGCAAATGCTGGCAATTGCAATAAATTTGATCAGAAAACCAAAATTGATGATGTTCGATGAACCAACAGCAAATTTAGCTCCAATCATCGTTAAGCAAATTTTGGATTCGATAATAAAGCTTTGTGAAGAAAAAGGAATAACAGTTATTTTAGTAGAGCAATATGCAGTTCGAGCTTTAGAAGTAGCCGATAATGCATATCTTATGGTTAGCGGAAGAGTTGCTTTCCAAGGATCACCTAAAGAATTATTGGAGCATAAAGAATTTGCAAGTTTATATTTAGGTTTGAAGTAACCTTTTTTTAAAAAAAACTTAATTTTATAATATCTCTTAAAAAATCAGCAGTTTAGAAATTTATTTTCCTAAATTAATGTACTTTACAAACCAGACAGGTTTTATCAATGAAGCCATCTTTACTATCTGTGGATTATACCTTAAGATGAATACTGGAATGAATGTTGTAATAATTGCATGCAAAGCATTGAATATGCCCAGTATAAGCAATAAAAGTAATACCTGTGCGAAAAATCCTTGAACAACAATACCGGTTGTTTTAGCTATAAGAGAAAGTGAAGGTCCAAATGTAAAAGGAAAGAAGACAAGAAAGAATAGATAGTTTGCTAAACTCATGATTAAAACTCTTGAGATTATCGCAGAGGATAGAGCAAATTTAATGCTCTTAAAGAAAAAGATTTGGATTTTGCCTTAATTTTCCCAGGAGCGAATTTTAGGTATTTGACAGGAGCAACTATAGAGACTTATGAAAGATTCTGTACTTTAATTATAGATCTTAAAAATGAAGATGCAACTGTTGTAGTACCTAAGCTCGATGAACTAAAAATCAAAGGAAAAGGAATAAACTATTTCGCTTACACAGATAATGAAAATCCTTTGGATTATCTTAAAAGGATAATTCAAGGAAGCTCTTTAAAGGTTGGCACTGAAGAAAATATGCCAATAAAATACTATTTAATCCTAAAAAAGTTTGCAAAGGAAATTGAGATTTCAGTTATTGATGATGTTGTTAGAGAGATGAGAGTTATCAAAGATGAAGAAGAATTAGCGAACATAAGTAAAGCTGTTAGAATTATAGAAGATAGCATAAAAGAGACAGAGGATAAAATTAAAGAAGGAATAACTGAGAATGAACTTGCTTCATACATCTATCAGGAAATACTTAAGAGGAATGCAAATCCTATGAATTTGTTAATTCAATTTGCTGAAAATTCAGCAATACCTCATTGGAGACATTCTTCTAAAAGTATTAAAAGAGGAGACATTATCGTAATTGACGTTAGTGCAACTTATAATGAATACTTTGGGGATCTAACTAGAACATACTCTTTAGGTAATCCAAATTACAATGAGTTTTTCAAAATATATGAAATCGTAAAAGAAGCCCATGACGAAGCTATACTAGCATCGAAGGATGGTATTCTTGCAAGTGATTTAGATGAAATTGCAAGAAGTGTTATAACTAAGAAAGGCTATGGAAACTATTTTATTCATAGAACAGGACATGGTCTAGGTCTAGAAGTTCATGAAGAACCATTCATTAACGGCCTTTATAAAAAAGAGTTGAAGAAAGGCATGGTATTTACTATAGAACCAGGTATCTATTTGCCAGGAAAATTTGGAGTTAGACTTGAAAGTAATGTTTATATCGATTCAAATGGAAAAGCTGTGAGTTTGGATAGTTACTGGCCCTCCCCTATACTTAGCTAGAAATCAAAAGGAAATTTTTCAATTCTATAAGCTGAATCCCAGAACATGTATTCGAAGATTGAGCAAATTCTAAAATTCTTAAATACCTCCTTTTCTTGTTGACCATTTAGATTAAATCTATCAATTATCTTAATAACCTCTCTAACTCCTTTTTCATACTCTTCTCCTCCATATGTTTCTATCCATTTTCGATAAAGCTCATTTGGTGAACCTTTTCTAATCAGTTCTTTTCCAACTTCCATGTATATCCAATAACATGGAAGAACAGCTGCAACACCTTCATAGTATGGTTTTGCTATGGTGGTTGATATTAAAAATGAAGTATACAGCAAATTGGTTGGAGAAGGTTTGTATAAATCACTGCTTATACCCCATTTAGAAATGAAATATTCGTGTAAGCTTCTTTCTACTTTAAAAACATCTTGAACATGGGATGCGAAAAGCAAAGATTCGTTTAGTATTTCTGCTTTGGATGAAAGTATTGCCAAAGCTCTGCTAAACTCTCTAAGATATAAATAATCTTGGATTATATAATATCTGAATTTTTCTTCTTCGAGGGTTCCATCTGTCAACCCTTTTATAAAAGGATGGGAGATAATAGAGCTAAAAATATCCTCTATATATGCCCAAAGCTTTTTAGATAACATAAAGGGGAAATTTCAAGTAACTATTTATTTCTGCTTATAAGCGAGTTTTAATTTTGGGCCGGCCCGGACTTGAACCGGGGACCTTCGCCTCGTAAGGGCGACATCCCACCAGGCTAGACCACCGGCCCTATAATTTATCTTTTCCTTTTGCTAATTCTAATATTTTTTCTATTATTTGTATGTACTTGTTTAGCTTATCTATTACATGTTGATTTTTTTTGTGGAGCATAACCATTCCACATTCATCATAGGGACATATAAAATTGTATTGTAATGCTTCTTCTTCTGTAAATAGTTTTTTATGCTTAGGACATTCATAAAAACTGTGTGAAAGCTCATATTGTAATCTTACTTTTAGCTTTTTATCCAAGATATATTTTAGCCTATCGTATATGATTTTGTTGAAGTTTTCATATTTGAAGTTTATATGGTAAATATACCAACTTGTTCTTTCGTCTCTCTCTTTTTTAAAATCTATCAAACCTAATTCATGCATGTCGTATAAAATCTTCCTTATTACGCTTAATTTCATGTCCGTTTTTTTAGTAAGCCATTCTTCTGTTGCATCACTTTTTTCTAAGATAGCTAAAGCTATCTTACTTGCCTCAGGTCTTAAAAGGAGCCTGATGACCTTATCAATATATCTTTTTTCTTCAGATGAAACCATTTAGATATGTATTTTTATAACCTTTTAATTAACTTAACTAGTCTCCATCTTTTATATCAAGTACATCAGCAACTGTAATGTCTGATTTTGAAGCTTTTTTCTCAGCGTATTCAACATTGGATTCTATTTCAATCAAGTTTATTTTTAAAAAACGCTCGAGCTTTTTAGCAAGATCTATAGTAGGCTTCATTTTTCCTGCTTCTATTTTCTTTATTATTGAGAGTTTTTCTCCCACAGAAGAAGCTAGAATATCCTGAGTTATTCCCAAATTCTCCCTTGCTTTTCTTATAACTTCAGCATAATCTTCTCTTACGTTTACCTCAGGTATATTGGTTGTAATTACTTTCTTGGGCTTAATAAAATTTGAAACCGGTTTAGGTTTTGCTTGCTTATTATCTACGAAGCTTGCAGGCTTACCAAATCTTTTACAATCATCACAAACAATTAGTTTAGCCTTCCCTATTATAATTATGTTTCTATTCACTAACCTCTTTCCACAAATTTCGCAGCTCAACAAGTATTAAATACTCAAATAAGAAAATATACTTTACAGCTATTGAAAGCCTTGTCCTTAATTTAAAGAGAAAGTTAGTAGTTTTGCTTACGCTTTATTTCTTATTTTCAGAATAATATATTTAATGAGTTTAGACCCTTACAGAATACTAAAAAGAATTGCAGATTACCAGTTCGGAATGGGTGCAGGCGAGGCCTTATTTCCTGCAGGCTTGCAAAATAGAATGGAAATTAAATACTCAAAAAAGACAGGAAAGATAAAATACGTCTTTCTAGATAAAAAACCTTATCTTACATTGAGATCATCTGATGGATTCATAGTCCCAAGTATAGAAGCTGCTAAAAATTTGATCAAATACATGAATAATTTTCAGTATGTAGTTCAAGTTGATAATAGTTCTATCAGTTTAATCAAAGATTTAAGGAAAGTTTTAGTAAAGCATGTAAAGAAAGTTGAACCTAAATTGGAGGCAGGTAGCGAAGTTATCATAGTGGATGAAAATAATAATGTAATAGGAGTTGGGAGGACTGTTTTGAGCGGAGAGGAAATGATGGTTATGAAGAGAGGCACTGCGGTCAAGATTAGGAAACTAGCCATATGATAAAAAAATACACATGTTTTGAAGTTATTATACATTAAAAAAGAATCGATTGAATAGATAATATAATGTATAAAATAATAGCTAATATACAAAAAAATTAAGTTATATGTAAAAAATTATTTTATATATCAATGGGTTCTGGAACAACTCTAGCTGAAATAACAAGGCTCGATATGATAAAGGTTGCAATAGCAAGCCTGACTTCTCCCCGCTATGAATTGCGAGAGTTCCCCTCAGTTGATTCGGAGCTACATATCGCATATGAGGGGCAGTCGAGAGGCTCAGAGAACCCCTCCCATTTAAATTAATTATTGCAATTACATATCTATCATTTTCATAACCACAATTGCATTTGAAACATCTATATGATATTTCATTCATTTTGTTATTACACTTAGGACATTTTATTGAAGAATAAGCAGCGTAAACATAATTAATCAATAAACCATGCTTCTTTGCTTGTCAATCAATCCAATATTGAATCTTTCTATACTGCATCAAGTAAAGTTTATTTCTAAACTTTTTATGAAGCTTTTTAACTTTTTTAATTTAATAGCTAATTTATCAATTAGTTAATCATGTATCGTAGAGGAATGAACAGAGAAACTATTAGAATGCTACAGAGAATGGGCGTTTCTTTTCAGAACTTGGAAAATGTTGAAGAAGTAAACATAAAATTTAAAGATAAAACTCTGAGGCTAATAAACCCTCAGGTGATGATAACCAACGTAAGCGGACAGAAAATATACCAAATATTTGCTGAATCAGAAGAAGAAATAAAAGAAGAAAGAAAAGCATCAGAATATAAACCTACAGAGGAAGATGTAAACTTGGTTATGGAAAAAGCTGGTGTATCTAAAGAAGAAGCTGAACAGGCTTTAAAAGAGACAGAAGGAGATATTGCTTCAGCCATATTATTAGCCCAAGCTAGAAAGAAATGATGCTATTTTTTCATTAAAGATTATGATGCATGGGTAGGAATAACAGCATGCAACATAAACAAAGATAATATAACAAATCTAATAAATGCTATAGCTAATAAAAATGAAGATAGCACAGAAATTTTACAAGTAGTAAATTTAAATCGAATAGTTTCCTTAAGACAAATTCTATCTTCAATATATAGGACTTACAGGTCATTTGAAAGGAAAAGAAACATAGCTAAGGATAAATCTGTTGAAGTACTGCTAAGATTGACTGGGAAAAGGCAAATTTTTGAAGCAATCTCGATAATAGGTGTAAATAAAGATACAGATAAAGTTATAATATTCGCTTGCGACAAGGATAAATCTAAAGTAATAAGAAAAATTGAAAATTTGGTCAAAAATAACGAGCTTAAAGTAATAGATGAGGAAATAAATTCTTTTGAGAAAAGAAAAGAAGAATTAATTAAAATTTATAATTTAAAAACAAACGATATTGAAAAAGAAACGCTTACCAAAATTTCAAGTGTTGACTGGTATTATTGATTTTTATCTTCTCCAGTTATTTCTTTAACGCTTCTTTCCCTTGCTTTGTGTAAAGAAAATACTTGATCTCTCTTTAAAACTGAAACTCCTGCTATCTTACCTATTATTTCAATCAATACTTCGTAATCGTATTTAGTAAGGTCTACCTTCCTTTTTATCCTCTCAGCAGTCTTGAAGATTATTTCCTTTGAATTCAAAGGTGAGGAACGATTATTAACGGTTATCCTGTAAGTTGAATTTTCTTCAATTTTTTCGGATAAAAATTCGGCAGCGTCTGCAATTTTTTCATAATCAGCTTCAACTATGATTTCAAGAGGAATAACTTTCAGTATATATCTTATGCTCCAGATATTTTCTTTTGAATAGTTTATGAAATCTTCTAAGCATTTAATTGGATCAAAATTTGTTTTTAAAATAAGAATTCCAGGTAAGCCAACTTTTTCTACTTCAAACTCCCTGTAATTCAACTGAGACAAAATATACCAAGCTTCTTGAGCACAATCATCCTCTCTTCCCTTATAAGTTGTAACCAGTAAGCCTTTCTGATAATTTTTAAAGTTCATTTCAAGATGTATAATCCTTATAAAGCAAAATAATTTTATTAGTATCGAGAAATTTTTTAGCTATTGTTTCTTTCTTTCTTATGTACTTTATTTTCGAATAAAACAAAGGCATATTAAAGGCTTCTATTGCTATTTTTACGAAATAATTCTTAATTTCTGATTTTCTAGGATTTTTTATGATTTTCCTAAATCTTTTATCCAATTTCCTCTTAGTACTAGGTAATGAATAATACACTTTATCCTTATTGCTAAGCATTTTTGGATCGAAATATCCTTCATAAAACTTTCCATCTTGTTCAAAAACTAGCTCTACTTTCCTTTTCTTTTTTATTAAAGATAGGAAAACTTCATAGCCCTTCCTATTGGTCTCATCTACCCAAATTAATATCATGGAAATATTTATTAATTTACGAAATGCTTATAAGCCTTTAATATTAAATAAATTAAAGCAAAAATGGAGGAAGAATTTGAAGAATTAGAGGAATTTGAAGAATTAGAGGAACTAGAAGAGCTGGAGGAATTTGAAGAATAATTTTTAAATTCCATCTAATATTTTTAATCTATCCAATGGAGTTTTGCAGTAAATGTGGGGGAGTAATGATACCAGAAAAAAGAAAATCATACGTAGTTTTTGTATGCAAAAACTGTGGCCATACAAAAAAGGCAACGAAACAAACCAAAGTTATTGTTCCTAAGAAGCAAACCTCTAAGAGATCTAAAGAAATAGCTGTATCTTCACCTGAAGAAGTAAAAACGAGGGAAGAAGAAAAACTTTTATTAGAGGAGCTTTACAAGGATTCATTGGAATACTTTGAAAGTAGCTAGTAAAATAAGAATAGCAATAGTTGAAAGGGAATACTGTAAATCGAATGAATGTAACTTTGAATGTAATAGATTTTGTCCTATTGTAAGGGCTGGAAACAACATAGTATGGTTAGATGAACAAGGTAAAGCAGTAATAAATGAAGTAGGATGCATAGGATGCGGAATATGTGTCGAGAAATGTCCTTTTCATGCTATAGAAATAGTTAATTTAGCAAGCGAACCAAGCATTCCTTGTATACACCAATATGGTATAAACTCATTTAGACTTTTTGGAATACCTACACCTAGATATGGAAGAGCAGTAGGAATAATTGGAATGAATGGATCTGGGAAGTCTACAGCACTCAATATTTTGGCAGGAAAAATAAAGCCAAACTTAGGCATACTAGATAGAGAGGTTGAAGTAGATGAAATATTAGAGAGATTCAGGGGGAAGGAAATACAAAGGTACTTGAACGATCTTTATAATGGAAAAATTAAAGTATCCATAAAAATTCAAGAAATTTTTAACATATCAAAGCAACTCCATGGACAGGTAAAGAAGATACTTGAATATGTTGACATTAACAAACAATTAGATGAAATATCTGAATATTTGGATTTAAGTTTAATTTATCAAAAAAATATAAAGGATTTGAGCGGTGGCGAATTACAAAGGTTTTCGATAGCAGTTTGTACTTTGAGAGATGCGGATGTATACATGCTTGATGAGCCATGTAGCTACTTGGATTCATACCAAAGATTGAACTTAGTAAAGCTACTTGATATGTTAATATCTAAAAATAAAACCATTTTATTAGTTGAACATGATTTAAGCGTACTAGATTATCTATGCGATTCAATTTGTATAATATATGGAAAACCTAAAGTATATGGAATAGTTTCATTACCTTATCCTACTGGAACAGCTATAAATACATACTTTGAAGGATATCTTCCTGCTGAAAACATTCGATGGAGAAAAACTCCGATAAAGTTTAGCTTGAAACCGCTGGAGAGAAATGAACAAGAAAAGTATAAGTTTATGGAGTGGACAGATTTAAAAATAAAGCTTGGCGACTTTACATTGAATGTTGAAAGTGGATTTGCTATGAAAGGAGAAGTCATAGGAATCTTGGGTCAAAATGGGATAGGGAAAACTACATTTGTTAGAACAATTGTAGGAGAAATTAACCCTGAGGAAGGATCAATCTACACTTTTGAAGGAAATCCTAAGATAAGTTATAAGCCCCAAGTTTTTTCCTTTGAAAACGAAAATTTGCAAGTAAAAGAAATGTTGTATAATTTAAATAAAAACTACTTAAACGATGAGTGGATAAAAGATGAAATAATTTATCCCTTAAGAATTGATCAAATTTTTGATAGGAAAATAAGCGAATTAAGCGGCGGAGAGAAACAAGCATTAATGGTTGCAGCAACTTTTCTTAAAGATTCAGATATTTACTTGCTTGATGAACCAAGTGCTTTTTTGGATATAGAACAAAGATTGGCTGTGGCAAAACTTATCAGGAAATACGCACAAACATTTTCGAAACTGGTGATAGTTGTTGAACATGATTTAATAATTCAGGATTTTTCAGCAGACTCAATAATGGTATTCTTGGGCAGACCAGGTTTTCAAGGATATGCAAAGGGACCTTATTCACTTAAGAAAGGCTTTAACTTATTCTTAAAGGATGTAGGAATTACTTTCAGAAGGGATCCAAAAACTAATAGACCAAGAATAAACAAGATAGGATCGTATTTAGATAGGTTGCAAAAAGAGAAAGGAGAATATTACTATTTTGATTAAAATTAAAAATTTACAAAGTTTTAAAATTCTACAATTTATTACTTTCTTATGACAAGGGTAACTGTAAGTTTAATAAAGGCAGATATAGGAAGCATTGCAGGACACCATAGAGTTATACCTGAACAAATAGAATATGCAAAGAACAAGCTAGAAGAAGCAAAGCAGAAAAATACAATAATTGACTATTTTGTTTTCAATGCAGGAGATGATTTGGAACTTTTGATTACGCATAGTAAAGGTGAAAACAGCAGTATTATTCATGAATTGGCATGGAATATATTCAAGGAAGTAACAACAAATGTTTCTCAAAAGTATAAGCTTTATGCTGCAGGACAAGATTTACTTTCTGACGCCTTTTCTGGAAATGTAAGAGGTCTTGGTCCAGGAGTTGCAGAAATGGAAATCGATGAAAGACCTAGCGAACCTATCATTGTGTTTGCTGCAGATAAAACTGAACCAGGGGCATGGAATTTGCCTTTGTATAAAGTATATGCAGATCCTTTCTGCACGCCTGGTTTGGTTATAGATCCAACAATGCATGAAGGATTCATATTCCATGTTATGGATTTGATTGAAGGAAGAATCATCGCATTGAAAACTCCTGAAGAATCCTACGATTTGCTTGGACTAATAGGTACACCTGGAAGGTTTGTAATTTATAAAGTATATAGAAAGGATGGCCTTTTAGCTTGCTCAGCAAGTACTACAAGGCTTTCACTGATTGCAGGAAAATATGTAGGCAAAGATGACCCTGTTTGCATAGTTAGGGCTCAAAGAGGATTACCTGCAGTAGGAGAATACTTAGAGGCATTTTCATTCCCCTACCTTGTTGCAGGATGGATGAGAGGCAGTCATATAGGACCTTTGATGCCAGTTCCTTTGAAATATTCGCAAGTAACAAGATTTGATGGCCCTCCAAGATTAGTTGCGCTTGGATTCCAATTATACAATGGCAAATTGCTCGGTCCTGCGGATCTCTTTGATGATCCAGTATATGATTATGTGAGAAATAAAGCTGCAGATATAGCAGAATACATAAGAAGGCATGGACCTTTCATGCCTCACAGGCTTGGTCCCGAAGAAATGGAGTATACTACATTACCTCAAATATTGAAAAAGTTAGAAAAAAGGTTCGAAAAGGTTAATGTTTAAAAATGAAATAAGATTTCCATTGTTAATCCTCAATTTCAAATGCTACAATGAAGCCATAGGAATTAACGCAATTAAGCTTGCTCAAATAACTAAAAAGGTATATGAAGAAGTTAAAAAGACAATAATCCTTGCTCCAACGGCTGTAGATTTGCCTAAAATTAAGCATATTTTTGATCTAGTTATTGCTCAGCATGCAGATGCAATTGAACCGGGAGGCTACACTGGACACTTGCCTCTAGAAGCATTAAAAGAAGCAGGAGCAATAGGAGTGTTAATAAACCATTCAGAAAAAAGAATTGATTTGACAAGTATAGAATTTCTTGTTAAAAAAAGCAAAAAACTTGGTATGATAAGCATAGTTTGCGGTAAGGATCCAGATGAGTGCTTTCGTCTTTCTAAATTTGAACCAGATATGATAGCAATTGAACCTCCTGAGCTTATAGGGAGCGGAAAATCCGTTTCAAAGTACAAACCAGAGAGCATAACAAGGACGTTGGAACTTGTTAAACGAACCAATAAAAAAATCAGTGTTATTTGTGGTGCAGGAATAACCAATGAAGAAGATGTAAAGATAGCAATTGAACTTGGTTCAGAAGGAGTTTTAGTCTCTTCAAGCTTCGTTAAATCAAAGGATCCGTATGCTACTTTAAAATCGATGGTTTCAGTATTGTGAAAGAAAGAATAGTAAAAATAGGAACCAGCGGATACAATTATTTTTGGAATGAAGGTAAACCAACGAGTTTTAAATGGTACTTGAAGCAAGGTTTTAATACTGTAGAGATAAATGCTACATTTTATAGCTTCCCTTATCGAAGTTGGATAAAAAGTTGGCTTGATGTTCCTGAATATTTTGATTTTTCGATAAAGGTAAATAAGATAATTACACACTATTTAAGACTTAGTGATAAAAGTATTGCGACATTTCAGAAGTTTAAAGATAGATTAAAGGAAATTGAACATAAAATATCCTTTTGGCTTTTCCAAATGCCACCAACGTTTGAATACAGTGAAAGTAATTTACAAAGAATCATTAATTTCTTCACAAAAGCAAAATTGGAAGGAAAAGGTGTAATAGAATTTAGGGATGAATCATGGTTTAAAGCACGTTCAATAGTTGAAAAGCTTGAAGAAAATGGTATTATAATGTGTTCAATCGATTCACCGGATTTTCCTAACGATATTTACTTATGTAATGGTACAATTTACGTTAGACTTCATGGAAGAAAAGAATGGTACAATTATGAATATTCAAAGGAAGAGCTTGACGAATTGGTTAAAAAGATAAGTAGTTTAGAATTTAAAAAATGCTATATTTACCTTAATAATGACCATGGTATGCTACCGAACGGATTCTATTTAATGGAAAAATTTAAGATAAATAAGTTACCTGTATAAAGTGCCTGCAGGTTCCTGAACAGGTCTTGTTGCTTCCCTTATCTCCCTTATTCTTTTTTCAATATTTTCTGCTTCCTTATAAAGTGGTTGTGTATCTACTGCTATTGAAGGATATATTTTGTTAATATGTTCTATTACATTGGCAGCAGCTCTAAATTCAGGATAGGGATGGAAAACTCTTACTACAAAACAAACAGCATCGAAATTTAACCATCTGCATTCGTTCAATATTATTGCAGGCAATCCTATTACTGCTCCATGTTCCAATAAAGGTATGTTTTTTTTCGCTGAGCAGATTCCTAATTTGTTCTGTACTACCTACAGCATACACTTCGCTAACCTGTTCTGAACTTCCTTTTTCTAGGATACCTACAAATGTAATGATTGAATGTATATGTCTAGTTATTGCCCACTTCACTATTTTTTCACCTATTGCTCTAACAAGCTGAGGAGCTGGGGTGAATTCGCAAGATATTACTGTTAGCTTTTTATCCTCACTTGCATGAATTCTAGCAGGATACTTTGGCTTTTTTGCATAAACTAAAGTTAAGGGAGGAAAATATGGAGAATCAATGAAAGCCATTCCATCAAGATTAAATGCAGAGATATAATAGTTTGAAATTATCGTACTTATAAGTCCTACGCTTGGAAAACCATCGATCAATATTGATTCTCTAAGATCCAGTTTCTTGTATTCCTTAATTTCTATAATTTCTTTAGGCATAATTAAAGAATAAAATTTTAATATAAAATACTTATTTTAAACAAATAAATTGAAAGATATTAAGACTATAACCATCATGATTATTGAATAAACAAGACCTGTTCCTATTCTGTTATATATTATTTTTCCGATTATCATTCCAGCAAACAAAGCTTCAATGATTCCCATCCATAAAAATACACTTGCAAGGAAGTAAGGAGAAATGTTGCCAAAGAAACTTAATTTCAATCCAGTAAAGGAAGCTTTTGAACTAAAAGTTGTAACAGGAATTATTAGCTGAGTTAATATAAGTAATGCTACGAAAAGATAAACGATCAATGAAATAAATATTACTCCAAGATAAACCCTTGTTTCACTTTCCCTTGAATTCCTGTATTCTTCTATAGCCCAATAAAAGGAAGAAGCATTTTTTATAGCTTCTACAGCAGCTTCTCCTGCATAGTAAGCTCTACTTAATACATTTAAAAATGGTTCAGCATCAGCAAAATTTATTCTTTTTGATGCTAACTTTATAGCTTCTCTAAATTCCAAACCCAAATAATGTTTGTTAATAGCATCCTTTAACGCATCAGATATATCGGATTTGTAACTTTCAGTTGCCTTTCTTAAAGCATTAACATAGTTTAATCCTCCTCTTATATTTTCGGATAAAGTGTCAAGAAATTTAGGAATTGTTCTTTGTATGTTTCTTTTCCTTTTATAATCTTGCCATTCATAATAAGCAATAGGCGATATCCCAATAATTAAAGAAATTATAAGAATATTGTTGCCTAGCATTTTTGTAGGTAAAATTTCTACTCGAGGATTGTATAAACCAGAGCTTAATGTTATGATGAAAGTGAAAATGAATAATATTATAGGAATAGGAAGTAGAAAATATTCAAGCTTCTCTTTTAAGAAGCTATTAGCCATTATTCAGAACCTAATGTACTTGTTAGTAAAGCCAAAAACATTCCAGATAATATTGGCACACTAAATAATCCAAGCAATGCAAGCAATAAATTAGTTGGTATTGGAAAAGGAGAATAGCTTAGACCTGATAAAAGTGCTATAATTATGATGAATAATGTAGGGCCTAAAAGAACCAATCCTACATAAAGTTCAGCCATCACCGCTATTTGAGCAATTAATCTCCTCATTTTATTTACTTTCATCGTCAACGCATTTCTCGCTTCAATATTGAAAAAATCTCTAAAGTTTCCTGTAGTAGAATAGATTGAAGCCAGTGTAATAAAAATTGATGATAGCCTTTCTGAAGGGCATCTTTTAGCCGCTTCATTAAAAGCTTCTATTACACTCATTCCTCCTGCATATACGTATTTCAAAAAATTATTGAATACAATTTTGGCAGCTTTTGATCTTTCAATCTTTGATAGTTCATGTATGACTTCAACAATATTTTCTATAGAACTTGATAAAACCGCTGCATAACCAAGGATTAAATATAGCCTGTTATCTATTTCGCTAGATCTAACTCCTTTGAGCATAATTGGATAGCCTATCCAAATAAATAGATTTATACCCAATCCTATCAAAAGCACTATAGTACTTAGTATTAATGAGAAGAATAAAGGTAATTTAAGCAAAAACAAATGAAAAATTAAAGCCCCTATAAAAACTGGAGGAATAATTATAATTGTGGTTAAAATAAGCGTTGAAAAGTAAATTTCGTAGCTTTCGGAAATCCCTGTTTTTATTAACGATATGCGTAATGCTTTAAATTCAGGTATTCTTGTTCCGAATAAGCTGTAAGCAAAACTCTTATAAGAATTAATTATGTTTTCAGCTTTCATATCCATTCTCCGTTTAAATCTACGATTGCTAAAACTCTTCTAGGGTTCCTATAGTATGCCGCGATTATTTCGCCTATTTTGGTAAACTCTGTAATATTTTTTTCAGCAATCCACTTGAGAATCCTACTCCTTCTCTCTAACTCTTCTTCGACTGAAGCTCCTAAGTAATTGACCGCTATCTCTATTAATTTTTTACTGCTCTTGATATCTATATCCTTCTCTTCAAAAGGACTAAATCTATATATGTTGTTTAAAATAGGCTTTTCATTCTTTATATCATATCCCATCACTTCATCTATAGAAACGACTTTTCTAAAAAGTCCATTTGTTAGCTTAACTTTTTCAACCTTAAGTATTACACTGAAGGCGTTTATTATCGATGGTGGAACATCTAAAGGCTTATTTATTAGCCTATGAACTGCAAATTCAGCGTTTTCTGCGTGAAGAGTAGTTAATCCTCCATGGCCTGTTGCAATTGCTTGAACTAATGTATACGCTTCTTCACCCCTTATTTCTCCAACAATTATATAATCTGGTCTTTGCCTTAGAGAGGCCTTGAGAAGTTCAAACATCGTAATTTCCTTTATACCTGTTTGAAATGTCATTCTTGTTGTAAAAGGTATCCAGTTTTTATGTGGTAAATTTATCTCCCTTGTTTCTTCAATTGTTACAATTTTTGCATCAGGAGGAATAAAAGTTGCTATAGCATTAAGTGTAGTTGTCTTTCCAGCACCAGTTGTTCCTATTATTAGAATTGCTTTCTTATACTCAATCATAATCCATAAATAAGCTGCAATTTTAGGAGTAAGAACTCTGCTTTTTATTAGGTCAACTATCGTAATTGGTTTTACAAA
This sequence comes from crenarchaeote SCGC AAA261-N23, assembly GCA_000375685.1. Classification (GTDB taxonomy): domain Archaea; phylum Thermoproteota; class Thermoprotei; order Gearchaeales; family Gearchaeaceae; genus AAA261-N23. The sequence goes on along the minus strand of AQVQ01000007.1, from coordinate 4,037 downwards.
TAATTTTCTAATTGTGAAAGCAGGACCTTTTCTTGATACATCTTCTAAAGTTAAGTTTGCTCTATAACCTTCAGGCAATGTTGCATCAACAATCGGTGCTGAAGAAGTGAGCTGCGCATTTCCTTTGAAAGCTAACCTATATACCATTGATCTTAGCTCGTTGATATCGGTAAAAACAATGTTAGAAGGAATAAAATCGTATCTTTTGTGGTAAATGTATACAGGAACATTAAGACCATCACAGCTTATATCTTCAACATTTGGATCGAGTATAGGAACTGTTATTTTACCGTATCTAAGCAAGTCTCTTACTAGATAATACATTATTTTTTTGAAACGTATTTCATTAATCTTTATTTTGTATTTTTTCATTAGGAGCCTGGCTTGTTTTTCTATTTCACTTTCATCTATTTTACTCATTTTTGAAAAATCTACTTCTTCATAAATTCCTTTTTTGAGTCTTTCGAGAATATTTGTTTCTTCTTTATCCAAAATTGGCTCTATTACCTCATAAACATAATATCCAGATTCAAATTTAATACCTACACTAGCATAGGGTGGATCAACATGATAGAATTCCTGAAATTGCGGTACTTCTCCCAAGATTACATAATAGAATTATTTTGATTGACTTATATTGCTTTCTCTTATTATATAAATTTTAAAAATTAATTTTCACTAAGAATATTATTTATCAAAGTATTTTAAAAAGTTTATATCAAATTCCTTTTTATTTTCCAATAATTTTTGCTTGAAGAATTCAATTATTATCTTGTATCTTTTAGCTCTATGCTTTGGTTTTCCATTTAAACTATGTGCATGACTACCTCTTTTAAATAGAACAATATAAGCCTCTTTTCCAAGGTCTTTTAAAATAGTGTAGAAAGCCAACGACTGATCAAAGGTACATCGGTAATCTTCTATGCTGTGTATAAATAAGATAGGTGTATTTACGTTTTCTGCATAGAATAAAGGACTAAGCTTTTTATAATTTTCGTTATTCAAAGGATTCAGACCGATTAAATCTTTATTGAACCAATAACCAATATCTGAAAAGCCATAATCCGAAAGCCAAAAACTTATGCCGTTCTCGCTAACAGCAGCTTTGAATAAATCTGTATTTGCTACAGCCCAATTTGTCATAAATCCTCCATAACTTATTCCTGTTATCCCTATCTTGTTTTTATCAATGAATGCTTCTTTTTTAAGAAGTTCTTCCACCCCAAACATTATATCTTTGAAATCTTCTAATCCTGTTTTTTGCATCACTTCATAAGCAAATTCCTCTTCATATCCATCGCTACCCCTTGGATTTGTTAATAATACAAAATATCCATTGTTAGCCAGTAATTGAGCTTGATAATTGAACTGATAACCGTACATCCCTTTTGGACCGCCATGAACCATTACTATTAAAGGAGAACCAGATACTGGATTCTTAGGCTTGTAATACCAAGCATCGATAGTTTTACCGTCAAAAGATTTATACCCAAAATAAATCGGCTTTATTGAACCTAGTTTATCTATTATTTTTGTATTGTAATTCGTTAACCGTTTCAACTCCCCATTAAAAATAAACAATTCATCTGGTGTAGTAGAAGTTTGCAAAATTAAAGCTACATCGCCATTTTCGCTTACATCAAAATCTAAGATATAAAAGTCTCCGTTTATTAAGGTTTCCTTTTCTTTTCTTATTTTTTCCAAAATTATTCTTCCTCTATATGCTGAGGTGAAATAAACTTCGCCATTTGCTAATATCCTTCCATCGTAGTTATTGTATATGTATTTTTCCGTTAGACTTTCAATTTTTCCATCTTTAAATATGTAAAGGAAATCGTGCTCCGTTGTATGTTTTTTCTTCGGTTTGCCATGGAGAAGAATAAAGTCATTATTAGAATCTATAGCTATAAATGAAACATCTTTCATCAAAACCTCAATAGAGTTATCTTTGTATTGTAAAATATCAAAAAGTATGTAAGGATTTTCCCTTTTGGGATAGTTAATTAGAAAAGCGTCTTTGCTAGGAATAGCGATTGGAATGTATGGAAGAGCGAAAAAGTCCTGCTTAAAAGAATGAAGCTCATTAGCTGAGTCTGAGTCATATAAAGTAAATTTAATTTTTTCGCAGCTTAGAATGCCTCTGCTATCAAACCAAAAAGGAATTTTATTCTCAAAGTAAAGATCTTTATCTTCGAATCTTTCGAAACTTACTACGAGAATTTCCTTATCATTTCTAATCCAAGACATATCCAAAAAGTTTTTAATTTCAACAAGCTTCCTTTTCGTATTCCTTTGAAGCTCATAAATCCAGAGTTCTGCTGTTTTTCTTCTTTTATTTTCTTTTATATAAGCTAATTTTTTAAAATCTTTGCTTAGTCTAGGAAAGGAAGCGTTGTCTATATAGCTATCAGAATTATTCTTAAGATCTTTAATTACAATTGTTTTTCTGTAGTCGTTTATGTCATAAAACGGTTTTGTTGTTGTATAAACAATAAGTTCACCGTTATTAGAAATTTGCAAATCGCTTATAGAAACAAAATTTGTAAAGGTTCTCTCATCCCACATACTTTTAATCTATTTTAATTTTAAAGATATTTTTAAATTATGGCAGAAAAAAGGAAGTTCTGCAGATTTAATAAATACTGGGAATATCCTGATTTAGCAATAAAAGATATACCCGAAGGAGGATTTTGCCTATCTGCATTCGTTGTTTTGACAAGAAAATCAAATGAAAATGAAGTTGTTTTAGGAAAAATAAATCCTGAAGCAAATTGGGAATATGTAGGTGCGATTGATAAAGAGAGAGCTAAAATCTTTAGTAAAGGATGGATGATACCTTCGAGCCATTTAATATTCGGTGAGGATCCTAAGGATGCAGCAAAAAGGATACTTAGAGAGCAATTAGTATTGCAAAATATCGGACTTGAAGGACCTTTTGTGGTTAGTTTTCAGTATGCTTCATCAAGGGCACCTCAACATTTACATTGGGATATAGAATTCATATTCAAAGGAAAAATAGAGAGTATTGTAAAAAACGAACTATGGAATGAACTTGAATTCATAGATGTTAGAAAAATATCTAAAAAAGACTTTACAAGGGGGCATGAAGATATCCTTGAGGCAATAGGTTACAAAATTTCTTAGAATAATTTGAAAATACGAAAATATTTTTTATTCATAATGATATAATGAGCGACAAACCTCGCCCCTTCTAGGGGCGAGGTAAAAGTTTTTTACTCAAAGCAGCATATTACTTTGAGATGTCCTCCTTCGGTCAACTCTTAGGACATGAGGAGCGGGAGCCGATTACTCCCGCAATACCGGAGGAGGGCATCTACGAAGTCGAATTCAAGAACAAAAGAACAAATGTAGTCCGTCTCTTACCAAACGTTTTCCAGGGAAGGAAGCTCAGAAGGTTAGCGAATATCTCAGCAAAACTCTTCAACGAGTTGAACTACGAGAGAAGGCAACAATTCTTCCAGCCACAACGTGTAGACTTCAAGGGTACGTGGGACAAATACTACGAGAAATACAAGAACATACTCGGCGTTAATGCACAAGCAGTAATTCAAAAGAACAATGAAGCATGGAACTCCTTCTTCTCCCTTCTAAAGTTGAAGAAAGAGAACAAACTACCACCCTTTATGAAACAAGTTAGTCCACCACGTTATTGGAAGGACAGAGAAGCGAAGAAGAGGAAACTTATTCTAGTTGTTAGACAGGATATATACGAAGTGGATGAACAGAACAACAAGTTCATCCTCAAGGACTTCGACCTCGAAATAGAGTTCGTAGATAGGTTAAGATGGTACGGTAAGCAGGGTAGGCTGGAAATATCCTACGATGAAACAAGGAACGCTTGGTACGCCTCCATACCAGTCGAAGTAGGTGTTGAGGAGAGTAAAACTGGAAAGAAAAGCAAGTGGATCGTGATAGGAGAGAGAAAATCAATCCAAATCGCATCTCCAAAGGGAAACAAGGTCGCATCCATCGACCTGGGCATAAACGTTTTAGCGAGTGTAGTATTAAACGACGGA
>AQVQ01000006.1 GCA_000375685.1 crenarchaeote SCGC AAA261-N23 | reverse complement strand
GGAAGTTTTTGGCCTCTTACAAGAGTGTTCATTCCATCTATACCGGAAATACCAGTTTGAATGAATTCTGAAGGTTCTTCTCTGGCGTATGGATTTATTCCTGAGCCTACAATATCAACCTTATGCTTTGAAATTATGGGTGGACCATTGTCTCTAGGATTTCCTATCCCATCAAAAATTCTTCCTAACATTTCATCTGATACGGATATTCGTAGTGTTTCTCCAAGGAATTTGACAGAAGTTGATTTTGTATCCAAACCTATAGTAGAGCCAAATACTTGAACTATTGCAAGATCTTCTCTTGTATCAAGTACTTGTCCCCTTAATCTCTCACCCAAAGCATTCGTTATTTCAACTATTTCACCGTAGGCTGCATCCTTTACTTTTTCAACAAATAAAAGTGGTCCTGTTACCTGAGAAATACTTTTGTAAGAGACGGGGATCATTGTTGTAATAATACTTGTTGTATTAAGTTATTAAACTGTTCGTCCATTTCTGTAAAGATCTCTGTGAACAATTTTTCTACTTTTTCTTCAGGTATCCATTTAAGTCTAGATATTTTTTCTTTAACAGGTAAGGATGAAACTTGTGAAGCCAAAGCACCCTTCTTTATTGCTTCCAATTCTTTCTTTCCAAACATTATTATCGACTTAAGAATCATGTATTGCTTTCTTATTGAACAATATGTATCAACTTCATCGAAAGCACTTTGTTGCAAATAATCTTCCCTTATCATTCTACCAATATCAAGAATACCTTTTTCCGGTTCAGGAAGAGCATCGTAGCCTACCAATTGAACAATTTCTTGTAATTCAGCTTCCTTTTGCAATATTGCCAAAGCTTCATTCCTGATTTCAGGCCAATCCTGTGCAACATTTTTTCTGTACCAATCAGATAGACTTTCTGCGTACAATGAATAGCTCGTTAACCAATTGATGGCTGGGAAATGTCTTCTACCAGCTAAGCTTGCATCTAGAGCCCAGAAAACCCTTGTAACTCTTAAAGTATTCTGTGAAACGGGTTCTGAAAAATCTCCTCCTGGAGGAGAAACAGCTCCAACGATGGTAACTGATCCTATTCTTTGATCTGGAGATAGAACAACAACTTTCCCTGCACGCTCATAGAATTCAGCTAGCCTTCTTGCAAGATAAGCAGGATATCCTTCCTCACCAGGCATTTCCTCAAGCCTACCAGAAATTTCCCTTAAAGCTTCAGCCCATCTTGAAGTACTATCTGCCATTAAAGCTACATCATATCCCATGTCTCTGTAGTATTCGGCCATTGTTATACCAGTATATATGCTAGCCTCCCTTGCAGCTACGGGCATGTTTGAAGTGTTCGCAACAAGAATTGTCCTTTCCATTAAGGGTCTTTTAGATTTAGGGTCTGTTAACTTTGGAAAAGTTGTTAAAACTTCCGTCATTTCATTACCTCTTTCTCCACACCCTACATATACTATTACGTTGCTATCAGACCATTTTGCAAGTTGTTGTTGTGTAACAGTCTTGCCTGATCCAAAAGGACCTGGAATGCATGCTGTACCTCCTTTTGCTACAGGGAAAAACGTATCAATAACTCTTTGACCCGTTATTAAAGGAATATCTGGAGGGAGCTTTCTTATGAAAGGTCTTGGAATTCTTACCCTCCATTTCTGTGACATAAATATTTCTACATCTTTGCCCTCCTTTGTAGTTAATATTGCAACAGGGTCTCTTATGGTGAAATTTCCTTCATATATTTCCTTTATTTTACCCCTCAAACCAAAAGGAATCATTATTTTATGTTTAATTAAAGGTGTTTCTTGAACTTCTCCTATTATTGATCCAGTTTCAACTTCATCACCTTTTTTAACTGTAGGCTTGAAATCCCATTTCTTACTTTCATCTAGGGGAGGAATTAAAATTCCCCTTGTTATAAAATCTCCTGCTTTTGTCCTTATAACGTCTAAAGGTCTTTGAATTCCATCAAAGATTGAAGAAATTAATCCAGGTCCAAGTTCAACAGATAAAGGCAACCCCGTATTAATAACAACGTCGCCAGGTCTCAAACCAGTTGTATCCTCATAAACTTGAATCATTGCCTTATTTCCTTGAATTCTTATTATCTCTCCGATTAAATTGAGTTCTCCTACTTTGACTACATCGAACATTTTTGCCCCTTCCAAACCTTCTGCAGTTACTACAGGTCCTGCAACACGTACAATTCTTCCGTAGTTTGACATTTTTACTTCCTCTTTAATATATCAACACCTAAAATTCTTTTTGCCAATTCTGCAAGAGGCTCCTCTTCCTCCTCTTTTGTCGATGGTAAGAATACTACTAAAGGAATTAGAAGGGACTCTAATTTTTCAACAAAACTTTGATGCAGCATCTTTCTTATCTCACCGCTGATTATTATTAATGAATACTTTCCGCTGTTTATTAAGTCTTGTATAATTTTTGATGCATTTTCCTTAGAAACTATATATGTATCTTCAACACCCAGCATTCTATAGCCTATTACTAATTCTCTTTCACCTACTACTGCGATATTTCCTACAAATTGCTTAAGTCTTTGTGAACTCATTATATTATAATTGATATTATATAGCTTTCATCCAAGTTATAATACTTTCCGTATAAAATTCTACGTATGTTTAATCTTTCAACTTCGTTCATGATTATGAACCAAAAAATGAAAAGCAAAGATACTTTAAAGGATCTTAACCTTGGAAGATATGCATTATAAATCAATTTATCTAATTCAATTTCGAACTCACTTATATCGAAGTTTTTGTGAAATTTGCTAAAGGCCTGCTGCAAATCAAAATAATCTTTAACCTTTTTTATTATTTCTTCATCATTTTCAGTTGATAACGCATCAGTAAAAATGTTTGTACTAACTAAGCCGCCTTCTATCAAATGTTTAGACAAAATCTCAGGACTGAGTTTGAAAATTTTAGATTTTGCATAGGAAATCAAGTTTTGCTTCGTAATTTCAGCTCTGATGAATTCTCTTAATACTCCTTCATCACCTCTGTAGAATCTAAGTTCCCATAGAAGCTTTTCATAATAGTTCTTTTTTAAAGCTGAACTAAGAATCCCTATATCGCCTGTTTTTATGAACTCGTTTATATTTTGCATTAAAATTGGACCGTGTGGAAATTTTACTAAATAGTTTACAACAGATTGAATATCTGGCAGTTCGATCATGGTCTTTAAATCGGCATAAGGAATCAATTGACCTTCAAATATTACAGGAATTTCTCTTGGAGAAATAAAGTACTTTTCAGATTCTTTTAAAGGATTCTTCATATATTTTGCTGCTATTATCAGTTCTATGTTTTGAATATCCCACTTTGAAAGATAGAACTTAATAGCATTATTTGCATAGGGCATCAAATTAAGACATAACCTATTCATTTTCATTAGATGCTCGTTCAAAGCAATTTCAACAGATTCAGGAGGTTTATATGCGGCTGAAGCTTTTTCTATCTCCTCCCTATACCATGTAGATTGAAGTTCAACAGCTATTTCATTTACATTCTTAACCTTTGCTAAGGAAATCAGTTTTTCCCTTGTTAAAAAATTAAGAGAGAGAGCCTTTAATCTACCTAAAGCAGAAGCATACTGTAAACTGCTCATTATGATTTCTCAATGATTTGGCTTTTTATCTTCTCCTCGTTAAGTCTTATAATCTCTTCTAAAGTTAGATCAACATATGCTGAGTTATCAAGCTTATATGCAATAAAGCCTCCTATGCAATTCAATCCACCTTCAACTTTTATTTTACCTTTAACTAACTTCTCAATTTGCTTCTTATCCTCATCTCTGCATTTTATGTAAATTTCTTCACCAAGTTTTTCTCTTGCATAGTTGATCATTAAATTAAGGATTTCGAGATAATTCTTTGTTGATACGTAATCTTTTAATGCTTCAAAAAGATTGTTCATATTGTTTCTTAGCATTTCTTGAATAGCTTCAAATATTATTCTTTTAGCTTTTAATTTTGCAGCTCCAACTCTTTTTATATATTCCCTTTCATAGGCAAACTTTGATTGTATTTTAGCTTGATTTATTATTCTGTTAAATTCTTCATTACCTTGCTTAAGTACTTGTTCTTTTTTTTGATCGTATTCCTTAATTAGTGCTTCTACATCTTTTTTATGTTTTTCATTGAGTTCTTGGAGTAACGCTTCAAATGACATTGAAAAAATTTAGAATATCTGCAACAACAGTATTATACCAAGGACGAAACCTATTATCCAAAGTGTTTCTGGAATTACAAAGAAGAATAAAACTTGACCGAATTTTTCAGGTTTTTCAGCAATTATACCCATACCTGCTGCTCCTATACCCTGTTGCGCAATTCCAGTTCCTATTAGACCTCCTGCCATTACTATTGCAGCTGCTATCGCTATTAAAGGATCAACGGGCATTGTCTCAACTTATAAAATATAAAGTTAGTGTATATTTAAATTTATTCCAAAATTATCCTAACCAACTTTAACAGCCTTTCTAAAATAGGTACCGCATTTACTGCATCTATACAAACCAATTGTTTGAGATTTTTTCCCCTTTGGGGCAAGCACCCAAGTTTTCTGAGGCCTATCCACTTCTGCACCACATTTTGGACAGTTAACCATAAAAATTTTGAAAATTAAAGGAATATAAATATTTACTTTTTAAAAAACATTTCTTATTTTTTTAATATGTTAACACTTGAGGAAATATTAGCTATAGAGGAGAATGCTGTTGAACTTGGAATTAGCAGATTAATGATGATGGAAAATGCTGCTTCTAATATTTCAAACTTTATAAAAAACAGGAGTAAAGTAGGAAAAGTCTTAGTTTTTGCAGGAACTGGAAATAAAGCAGGAGATGGTTTTGCTACAAGCAGACAGCTAGCCTATTTTGGCTATAAAATAAAAGTAATCCTTTCAGATAAAGAAGAAAACATAAAGGCATTTGAAGCTTCTGTTAATTTCAATATTCTAAAAAATCTCAATTTAAATATAGAGATTTTAAATTCAAGGGATCTAAGCGATGGTGAAATATTAAAGGAATTAGAAGAATCGAATGTAGTAATAGATGCTCTAATAGGAACCGGAATAAGGGGAGAGCTTAAAGGCGAAATTGCAAGGCTTGTTGGATTTTTCAATGAAGCTAAATGTCTTAAGATTTCGATTGACATACCAACTGGAATAGATCCAACAACAGGCAAACATGGCTCTATCTATGCAAAACCGGATGTTATTATAACAATGCATAGAGCTAAAAAAGGATTAGAAAAATTACCCTTTAATGCTGAAATCATAGAAGCTAATATAGGAATACCACCTGAAGCTGAAACTTACGTTGGAAGAGGAAACGTAAAATACTTGTTAAGTCCTAGAGATCCTTTTTCCAAAAAGGGAGATAATGGTACTGTTTTAGTAATAGGAGGGTCTAAAATTTACCATGGTGCTCCTTTATTTACTTCTTTAGCTGCATTGAGAAGTGGAGTTGATTTAGTTTTTTTAATGGTACCAAATTCGATAGCTCCTTCAATTAGATCTTATACACCTGATTTAATAGTTTTACCTTACGAAGGAGATAGCTTGGAACCGAATGCTATTTTAGAATATGAAAGATTTATTAAAAAAGCGGATTGCATCGCCATTGGGCCAGGATTGGGACAAAATGTGGAGGAGGGTATAAAAACGGTTTTCGACATTGCAAAAAAATATAAAAAGATGCTTGTGGTGGATGCTGATGCGCTTAAAACAAACATAGCAAAAGAAAGGAAAGAAGGAATTACATGTGTTTATACACCTCATGCAGGAGAATTTAAAATATTAACAGGCGTTGAACCTGCCCCTCTAACAAATTTGGAAGAAAGGATAAATCAAGTTAAAGAAAATGCTGAAAAACTCAATGTAATCATCTTATTGAAAGGACATATTGATATAATAAGCGATGGCAGAAGGTTCAAATTGAACAGAACTGGAATTCAGGCAATGACAGTTGGAGGAACTGGAGACGTTTTGACAGGTCTCTGTGCAGGACTGATTGCAAGGACGAAAAAAGTTTATGAGTCAGTATTAGCCGCAGCATATATAAACGGCATTGCTGGAAGAAAGGCTGTAGAAAAATATGGAAACCAAATAAACTCAAGTGATCTAATAAAAGAGATACCAATTATAATAAAAGAATTCGATCCAACGTATGGCTAATCCTTTAAATCTTCATAAAAATGCCTTAGGAAATGATGATAATCATCCACTGTCATCAAATTGAAGAAAGCACGATGAACAACTTCAGATAATGAGGGATGAATACGCATGGAACTTAACATATAATTTAAGCTTCTTCTTTCTACATACATCAGATTGATAATTTCTTGAATTAGGACGGAGGCATAAGGGCCTATAATATGAGCTCCTAAAATTTGATTTGTTCTTAAATTGACTAATTACTTTAACAAAATAATTTTTTGCATTCATAGCTTCTCCCTTTGCTGTATCTTCGTATTTATAGAAGCCTATTGCTAGTTCATCTCTTTGAAATTTTTCAAGAGCCTCTTTTTCTTTTAACCCTACACTTGCTATCTCAGGATATGTGAAAACTGCATGTGGTATTGCATGATAATCCACTTTAATTTTTTTCCCTTCAACAGCATTATAGTATACAATTTCAGCCTCATAATTTGCTACATGTTTATACATAAATTTTCCATCAGCATCTCCTAATGCCCAAACATTGGGTTGGCTTGTTTCCAAATATTCATTTACACAATTGAAAGCCTCGCCCTTTATGGCTGGAATGAATAGATTTAAATAGTTATTTTATAAATTTCTTTTAGGAAATTCAGCAACGTTCCTCCTAAGCTCGATAGATGGCTTAATGGGACTTAGGAGGAGCATTTAGCATACAACATGCCTTTTATTTTATTTTTCAATGAGGATCTCCATTTTATTTGGGATTCTGAGAAAATATATGGGGTGGTTCTCTGTGCCACCTTACTGCCCACCAAATGAGAGATGTAGCTATGAATCGGTAGTGGGAACGATGAAACGCTTTGGAAAGTTAACCCTCGACCTTTTCAATGCGTGGAGGAAGTCAGATCATATCCCATTGAAGCTAAAAAGTGGCCATATTCAGTAGCAATATAACCTCCTCCAATGATACAAATACTATTTGGTTTTTCTTTAAGTTCCAATAAAGTATCACTAGTCAAATAACCTACTTCTTCAATGTTTTCTATCTTCGGTATATAAGGCTTTGAATCTATTCCTAGTACTATAAAATTGGCTCTTATTAATTCATTGCCAACTCTCAATGTATAGGGAGATTCAAAACTAGCAGTTTCCTGATAACAATCAATGTTAGGAGATTATTTTAGAGTCCTTTTTATCTGCTCAATTTCTCTGTTGATTATATTTCTCATTCTTTCCATTATGAAACTAAAATCAATTCTCTTTATCTTAACATCAATTCCAAACTCATTCACTTTATTAATTAAACTAAGTAGTTCAGCAGGATATAGAAGCAATTTTGAAGGAATACATCCCCTAGTTAAACATACCCCTCCAGGTTTATCCTTATCTATTACTGCAACTTTTCATTTGGATTTTTATTAAGGAAAACCTCGACTATGGTCATTGCAGAACCTGTTCCTATAGCTATTAAATCATAAAATTTCATTATGCATTATTGGTTTTTCAATTAGAAATCCTTAAGCCGGGAGAGGGATTCGAACCCCCGTAAAACGGCTCTGCAGGCCGCCGCATGACCACTCTGCCATCCCGGCGTTCAATATATTATTGAACGATTTAAAATATTAAATCTTGCTTGTAGAATAACAAGATTTTTTAGCACAAATAATCTCTAACCTTGAATGGTTAAGAATTATCTTGTTTTAATTAAATTTCATCAAGATTTTATTCATTGTGAATATGTCTGCATTGGTCTTAATCCCTTTCTTTGAAAAGTGTGTTCTGCAAGCTAATAAACCTGCATTTCTCAATTCATTTATAACTTTATCCAGCGGTGGTTCTGAAATTTTAAGCTTGCTGCAAAGTTTATCCAACTCATAATAAAAAGGTGGCATTTCAGCTTCATTGAGCAATGTCTTAGCCAATGTTAGAGATGAATTGCTCGAATTAAGAACCATAAGTTCAGCAATGCTTCTATTAACTATGATTCCTAACCATATTGGACCAATTATTATTGTTTCATTCTTACAATTAGGACAAGAAAGGAGATCTTTTTGTATGTTACGTGAATAACTTCGCCAATAACAACTTTTACAATAATACAAAAAACCTTGATTAGAAAGTATCGAATCACATTTGCTTCTGCTTACATACATTCTAAAATAAATTCTCATGTAGTGCCTAGTCGAGTGAGAATATATTGGTTCCAACGCTATCTCTTCTGTAGCAGCTATCCTAATTATAGCTGAAGCTAGAATCCTTATACCAACTTCATGCATAAAATCAGTTTTTTCAACAAACGCTGAATATTTCCTAAATGCGGCTCTTTTTGCTACTCCACACAGTGCCGCTGTATCTGTAGCACTAATAGCAAGGAAGCCTTTATGCACAATGGCATTAACTGCTGATTGAATAAAACTAATTGGAGAACCAAAAGGATCGATATCAACGAAATCAAATCTTTGACCTTTAGTGGAATACTCATGCAAAAGAATAACGGCATCGCGATTTTCAATTTTGCATAATTCTTCAATGTTATTCAGTTTTACATTCTCTAAAATATTTTCATAAGCAATTTTAGACTTATCGTTAAGAAGAATTCTTCCAACACCATTCGTTTCTAGCACATATCTAATTCCTCTTACACCCGTAGCTGAAAGTGGCTCACATATGTTTAATTTCCTATTTAGCAACTTAGAAGCTACTTTAACAAAAGCTACACCTAAATCCCTGGATAATTTAGCCTCAGGATTGTAAAAGACGTTCTCAAATTGTTTTATTTTTGCTTCGCCTTCTTTGATCATTTAAATATTAATTCCTATCATGGAAACATATTTGTGATAAATTTAGGAATCGATGAAGCAGGAAGAGGGCCTTTGATAGGGCCGATGGTTATAGCAGGAGTTTCATTCAGGGATTCTGATAAAATTATTTTAAAAAGAATTGGAGTAAAAGACTCAAAACTGTTATCTCCGAGTTCAAGAACAAGATTATTTGAAGAAATTTTAAAGATATGCTTAAGTTACATTATCTTCAAAATTAAACCAAAGGAAATAGATGAAGCTATTGAGAGCGGAGTTAAAATTACCGGTCTTGAAGCAAAATATATTGCCAAAATAATCGATTCAATAGAGTGCGATGTTGTTTATATCGATTCTCCAACCAATAATCCTGAGAAGTTTAAAAATTTAATCGAAAAACTAATTAAAAGCAAGCCTAAGATCGTATGCGAAACAAAAGCTGATTATAAATATTTAGAGGTCTCAGCTGCCTCAATCATTGCGAAAGTTGTAAGGGATAAAGAGATAGAGGAATTACACAAAAAATACGGATATTTTGGTTCAGGATATCCTGGAGATCCTATAACGATAGAATTCATAAATAAACACAACGAAATTTTAAACTCTGATGATGTGAGAAAAAGCTGGATAACTGTAAAGAAGTTTAAAAATAAAAAGCTATTTTGAACATAGAACCATTTCATGATCTTTATCAAAAGGTTCTAAACGCATTTCTTCGACTATTTCAAAGCCCTTTTGAATTAAGAAAGATTTCTCCTTTCTAAATATTTCCTCAGGATTTGCTGTAGCGTCTATGCTCATAGCCTTTATGAAAAATAAACACATCCCTCCCTTTTTCAAATAAAGTTTAGCGTTATCGAACAAGACTTTAGCTTGTTCGGGCTGCGCAATATCAAGATATATTACATCAACAGGTTCAAGTATGTTTAAATATTTTTCAGGCTTTCTTGCATCAGCCAAAATAGGTATCACATTCATTCTATGTTTTGCGCATCTTTCAATAAACTCTCTCATCACCCTTGTTGCAAATTCAACAGAATAAACTACCCCTTCGTTCTGAACAATATCTGATACATGACTTACAGTCGTTCCAGTTGCTGAACCTAAATACAGAACTTTGGTGCCTCTTTTTATGGGTAATATTTTAAGACCCTTTTTTATCGCAGCTGCAAGTTTGCTTCTATAAGGATTCCATATTCTGTACTCTTCGTTTTCAAATTTCACTATTTTTTCATCATATACTGTAATACCTTTAGCTAGACTCTTTGTTGCAATCTCAATATTTCCGTCTTCTAATTCAACATTAAAAACACCTTCAAATTTCTCGTGATTCTTAACTGTGGGCATGTTTCTTAGCCTTTTCAACTTTCTTTTTAACAGGCTGCTTTGATTGTGACTTTATAGTTTCTATTTTCTTAGATAGTTCATTGAGCAAATCTTTTGAAATATCTTTCTGACCATACGCATCTATACGTGCAGCTATAGATATTTTATTTGCAATAGCCCTTGCTATTTTACCTCTTAGCCACTTAGGCGCAGAATGAACATAAGGATGCTGGAAAATTATTCCGTGTTTTGGAGGTTTTGTGCCATATTTTAAATGCTTAAACAGAGCTTTTTCAGCACCCAATACTTGTATTGTACTTGATGGTAAATTTGCTAAATTTTCTAAACCTCCTGCTTTAGCTATAAGTCTTGCACCTATTGTAGCACCTGCAATCGCTGTTAAATTAGGCGCTACTGATAACATGAGCTCATCCAGATAATTCTCTATTGATTTTCTAAGTTCAAATAGATCGACGATTCTTTGAGAAAAAGATTGTATCATTTTTAAATCTTCCTCATCAAACTCAGCTCCCAAGGAAGTCTTAGCCGCTTCTAAAATCTCAATCGATTTTGGCTTTGGAAAACCCAACTTAATAAGTGTATTGTAATCCAAATTAATTCTATTTGGTTGTAACGAGATAAGCTTTGCATATGATTTGTTTTCTCCAATTTTATTGTATAATTCAGGAAAATGTAGTCCGTACCATTCCTGAAGTCTTCCAATCAATATATTTATGGATTTATCTAACTCGTCTAAAGATTCAATAGATTGAATTATCAATTTATCCTTGCCTTTCTGAATCTCCTTTATTTTTATCCTAACCAAATCTAAGTAAACGTTCCTAACGTATTCATAATAGCTTGATTCAGCTAGGAAATAATTTTTTATGAAGAAATCTTTCAATGAAGTTACAAACTTAGAAATTTCTTCATTTATTGTAACAAGCTTTGCTTTATAGTTTTTAGATTTTAAAGCTTCAAATAAGTTTGGGTCTATAACTAGTATTTCCTCATTCTTAAATTCTGTCAAGAAATTTTCTAGATTTTTGGGAAGCCCGTTTCTTTCAATAATTTCATTAGTTTCTATTGCTTCCTTATATCCTCCTTCATAGACGTAAAACTTTCTAACCGCATTATTATCATTTGTTAACACAAATCCTATGAGTGTTCTGTAGAGATACATTGATATTTAATATGCAATGTTAGAATTTAAGTTAAACTAATTTTTATATTTGAATATTCAAATAATAATTGTATGCCATCACATGGAAGCTTAACTAAAGCTGGTAAGGTAAGAGCTGCCACTCCTAAAATTCCACCTAAACCTAAAGAAAGCCCTCATCCAATACAGCATATCAGGGGCAAGTATTTTAAGAGAATTGTTTATCCCCAGTTAGCAGCTGCAAAAGCTGAATCTGCTGAACAAATTTAATTTTTTTAATGTTAGAAGGATATTCAGGAAAGATTAGGGACTATCTTGTATCTAAAAATATAGATGTAGGAGATATAATAGAAGTATCTACGCCTTATGGAATTTACAAAGGAAGATTAATGCCAAGATACGAGATTTATGAATCTGATTACATCACTTTAAAGCTTCCAAACGGATACAATATAGGAATTAAATTTGATGAGAAAGTAAGCGTGAATTTGGTGCAAAAAAGGAGGAAGAACAAAAGATTCAAGTTAAAGCTGTGCAGGAAAAAAAATGGAAAAACGGTGCTCTCATATATAGCTACAGGAGGAACAATAATGAGTAGAATTGATTATAAGACTGGTGCGGTCAAGCCTTCATTTAATGTAGAGGATTTAGCAGATGTGGTACCAGATGCTATAAGCCATTCAACCACAAGAATGATAGAATTGATGAAAATATTAAGTGAAGACATTACTTGTGAACATTGGAAAAAGATTTCTCACGCTGTATATGAGGAAATAAAGAATGGTTCTAAAGGAATTATAATAACGCATGGAACAGACACGATGGGCTATACTTCTGCAGCATTAAGCTTTTCACTAATCAATTTACCTCATCCAGTTTTATTGGTAGGCGCACAGAGAAGCTTAGATAGACCTTCTTCCGATGCAGCTCTTAACTTATATTCTGCGCATCACTTTGCTTTAAAGAGCGAATATAGCGGTGTATTTGTGGTTATGCATGGAACTACAAGTGATGAATTTTGCGTAGTTCATAGAGGTACAAGAGTTAGGAAAATGCATACTAGTAGAAGAGATGCTTTCAAAACAATAAATTCAAGAATTGTTGCAAAAATTCTTAAAGGAAACATAGTATATGAAGACACTGAAGGATTGTTGAAAAGGGATGATTCAAGGGAAATTAAACTCATGAATAATTTCGAAAACAAAGTTTTTTTGTTAAAAACCTTTGCTTCTATGCCTCAGGAAGCAAGTGATATAATTACATATTTAGTTGATAAGGGCTATAGAGGAATTCTAATTGAAGGAACAGGATTGGGCCACGTTCCACATTCAATAATAGATGCCATAAAGTATGCTACGGATAAAGGTGTAATCGTTGCTATTGCTTCACAGTGCTTATATGGAAGGATAAACATGCATGTATACGAAACCGGAAGACTCCTAATTAAAAGCGGTGCAATAGGATGTGAAGATATGCTACCTGAAACTGCTTTTGTAAAGCTGATGTGGGTTTTGGGCAATTACAAAGATATGGAGGATGCAAAGAGGATGTTTTTGACGAATATTGCAGGAGAAATAAGCTACAGACTTGAATATTTAGAATGAAGTACGACTATCGATCAATTGGTTTAAGGGTAGGTTTAGAAGTCCATCAACAGTTGGATACAAAAAGTAAATTGTTTTGTAACTGTCCTACAATTCTAGAGGAGGAAATAGAAGCAAGTATTAAAAGGAAGCTTAGACCAACAAAAAGCGAACTTGGAGAAATAGATCCTGCTGCAATAATGGAATTTAAGCATAACAGAACATACATTTATCAAATTACCAAAAATTCAACTTGTCTTGTTGAATTAGATGAAGAACCGCCGCATAGTATAAACCAAGAAGCTGTAGAGATCGCATTGACTGTTGCAATGCTATTAAACAGCAACATTCTTGATGAAATACATGTGATGAGGAAGGAGGTAATAGATGGAAGTAATACAACGGGATTTCAGAGGACTGCTGTAGTAGCCTTAGGTGGATATTTAGAAGATGAAAATGAAAAAGTTGGAATAGAAACAATTACATTAGAAGAAGATGCATCAAGGAAAATAGAAGAAGGAAGAGACTATGTAGTATATAGACTGGATAGACAAGGCATACCTTTAATTGAAATAGCTACAACTTCCTATATAAACGATCCTGAAAAAGCAAAAAGAATCGCCTATAAAATAGGCTTAATATTAAGAAGTACAGGTAAAGTTAAAAGAGGAATAGGAACTATAAGACAGGACATTAACATATCTATAGCTAGAGGGGCAAAAACTGAAATCAAAGGAATACAAGAGCTCGGATTAATACCTAAAGTAATTGAGTATGAAATAGAAAGGCAACTGAAACTTCTAGAACTTAAGGATAAGCTTAATGAAAGAAATGTACCAAAGCCTGAAATAAATCTAATTGATATTACAGAACTTTTTAAGGATACCAAAAGCAATCTAATTAGAAGATCAATTGAAAAAGGGGAGAAAATTTATTTACAAAAGCTGTATAAAATGAAGGGATTATTAGGATTCCAAATTCAACCAAATAGAAGATTCGCTTCAGAACTTGCTGATTATGTAATAAATTGGACTACATTACAAGGAATTATTCATAGTGATGAACTACCTAATTATGGTATAACACAAGAAGAAGTTAAAAAGGTATATGATTACGCAGGGTTAGATTACGAAAATGATGCATTTATAATCGTTCTGGGAAAAGAAGAGGAATGCAGAGAAGCTATGAATATAGTAATAGAAAGAATACGATATGCCTTTATTGGAGTACCTGAAGAAACAAGGAATGCACAGCCTGATGGAACAACAAGATATTCAAGACCTAGGCCTGGATCTGCTAGGATGTATCCAGAAACAGACATACCGCCTTTTGTGGTAAAAAAAGAATTATTAGAAAAAATCAAGAATAATCTTCCTGAAAAAATAGAGGATAGAATAAAGTACCTCAAATCAAAATACGAAATAAGTCAACAGCTAGCCCAGGAACTTGTTGATTCACAGACTGAAGATCTGTTCGAGAAGCTTTGTAGTTTGCAAATTAAGCCTACGATAGTTGCTACAACTTTAACTGAAACTATGAAATACTTAAAAAGAATGGGTATAAACATAGAGGCTATAAACGAAAACAAATTCTTCAAAATATTTTCACTTTTGAAAGAAGAAAAAATAGCTAAGGAATCTCTAGAAGAATTGATAACATATCTTGCAAAAAATCCAAGTTCAAGCGTAGACGAGGCTGTTGAAAAACTTAATCTAATGATTTTATCTAGAGCAGAAGTTGAAAAAATAATAGATAATATAATTTCAGAAAACATAAACGTAATTAAGGAACGTAAAGAAAAAGCGGTCGATTTAACCATGAAGATTCTAATGAGTAAATTTAGAGGTAAAGTAAATGCTTCAGAAGCTTACAACATGATTAAAGAAAAACTAAAAAACTTAGGAATAGTTTAAGTACCGTATTCCCAGCTTTTTAAGTACTTTTCTTGTTCAGGTGTTAACTTTTCAATTTTTATTCCCATGCTTTCCAATTTGAGATTGGCAACTTTTTTATCTATTTCTAAAGGAACACGTAAAACCTTTGGCTGAAGTTTTGAACTATTCTGATACAAATATTCAACGCTTAATGCTTGAAGTGAGAAAGACATGTCCATAACTTCACTGGGATGACCTTCTGCACACGCTAAGTTTACAAGTCTTCCCTCAGCTAAAATATAGATTCGCTTACCGTTTACTAAGTTATGCTTTGTAACATAGTCTCTTACATTTACCTTTGAAACAGTTATTTCCTCCAAATCATCTAAGGAAATTTCAACGTTGAAATGACCTGCATTTGCTAAAATAGCATCGTTCTTCATAAGCAGCATATGCTCTTTCCTTATTACATGATAATTCCCTGTAGCTGTAACGAATATATCTCCTAATTTTGAAGCCTGTTCTAAATTCATAACCTGATACCCATCCATAACAGCTTCCAAAGCTCTAATTGGATCTGTTTCAACAACTATAACATTAGCGCCCATTCCTTTTGCTCTTAAAGCTATTCCTCTTCCAACCCAACCGTAACCAACTACTACAAAGTTCTTCCCAGCCAAAAGCACAGAAGTCGCCCTCATTATACCATCAATTGTACTTTGACCTGTACCATAACGATTATCGAATAAATATTTAGTATTCGCATCGTTTACGCTTATTATAGGATATTTAAGTTCGCCGACGGATTCCATAGATTTTAGCCTTATTACACCTGTGGTAGTTTCTTCCGTTCCGCCTAAAGTAATTATTCCTTTTTTGTGAGCTTGAACAGTTAAATCAGCTCCATCATCCATTGTTATCATAGGATTGCTTGAAAGAACTTGATTTATACACCAATAATATTCATCATTTGTCTGATTCCGCCAAGCGAAAATATTTATACCACTCTCAGCTAAAGCTGCAGCAACATGATCTTGAGTACTTAAAGGATTTGAAGGACAAGCATATACTTCAGCGCCTGCAGTTTTAATTGCTAATAAAAGGACTGCTGTTTCTTTAGTAATATGTAAACATGCACCAACTCTTACACCTTCAAGAGGTCTCCTTGATTCAAAATCTTCTTTTATTAAACTTAGAACTGGCATATGAGTGGATGCCCATTCAATATCTAAAAAGCCCTTTTTTGATAAATTAATATCCTTTACTTTAAAAGGCATAATACTAAAATAGAAAAAATAGTAAAAAAACTTAAACCGTTCTTGCAGGTTTGTAGAATGCCCTTTCCATCAAGAATGTTACTGTGAAACTCACCACTGCAAATGCAGCTGTTGTTATTGCTGGAGAAATATAGAAAGGTGTTGTTTCAAAGGAGTTGAATGGAAATACCGTAAGAAAAGTAGGACCCAGATTATAAGCGTCCTGAATTGCAGAAAACAATGTCATTAATGCACCACCCACTCCTATTGTAAATCCTAAAACGCCGAGCTTTTTTTGCACAATAATGGCTACAATTGAAAATATCGCCAACCATGTTACAACGTTTACTAGATATATGCTGTTTATCATGCTAACAATATTCAACAAATACTTTATATAAGAAATAATATCTTATGGAAAATAGATTTTAACTTGAAGGTTTTCCATTAAAAATTATTTTTTTACCAGCCTTTCAGCCAAATCTATGAGCTTAATTGCAGGGTTTATGCCTGTTGAAGAAAGAAAACCATGCCATAAAGGAGATGAATTTACTTCAAGGACATAATAATCTCCGTTTTCTTCAGCTATATCAACACCGCTGTACATTAGACCAAGTTCTTTAGTAACCTTTAGAGCTAAATTTTCAACCTCCTTTGGAAGAATTATCGGCTTAGCTTCTGCGCCTTGATATACGTTAGTTTTCCAATAATTTGATTCCCGTGCCATCCCCCCTAATACTTCGTCTCCAACCACTATTACCCTTATATCCCTATTAGGCTTGTTGATATATCTTTGTAAATAAATTGAATAACCTTTTTCTTTAAGTTCCTGTATTCTTCTAAATCCTACATCTGCATCATCAATTAAAAATGAACCTACACCTCTTGAACCTATTATGGGTTTTACAACGCATTTCCCCATTTTCTTTACAAATTCATAGGCCAAAAATTCATTTTCTGTTACGAAGGTCTCAGGAACTTTTATTCCCTTATTTGCTAGTAAACTTAGGCATGTAAATTTATTCCTTGCTTTCAAATATCCTTCAACGGGATTTATTACAGGCTTTTTCAAACTTTCAATACATCTAAGTATATTAATTCGATATTCCATTTTTTCAAAATTTATTGAAGTTCCTATAGTTCTTAAGAAGAAAAGATCAATTTTATCGATACTTTTACCTTGATAATTTACCTCAACTTTCCCTTCTTTTATGTCGCAAGCGAACTTATCTATTGTTAAATAATATGCATGGTGACCCCTCCTTTTAAGTTCTCTTAACAAACTTAAACTTGTATAAGAAGGAGTTGAATTGTAATCTAAAACTGCTACATGAAGCTCTTGCATGATAAAATGTCTCTAAGATTTTATTTATTTATTTTGCTTACTCCGATAACATAGGTTTCTTCTTCTATTTCCCACTCCCTTATCATACTTCCTTTTACTTTTTCCTTGCTNTCTAAATGTATCGTTTCTGAGAGAGTTTCGTTCTTTATGTAATCTAAGTATTTATCTATAATTTTAGCCTCCGAATCGGATGGGACTGAAATATAAGTTTCTATCCTATCTGTCAGATTAAGATTAAGAAGCTTTCTCATCATTTGAATCCTTCTAACTATCTCCCTTACTAGCAATTCGCTTTCAAGCTCTGGAGATGATGTAAAGTCAACGAATATCTCAAAATTACTACCTTTAGCGTATTCATATTCTCCTTTTAATTTTTGTTCAAAATTGAGCATTTCTTTGGTCAAAGTTATTTTTCCTGAACTTAATTCTACTTCATAATACCCTTTACTATTGAATGATTCAAGAATTTCCTCTGGATTCAATTTATCCAGTAGCTTAGAAAGTTCCTTAACCTTTTCCTTTAACTTAGGACCTGCGGCACTATAGTTAAGTTTTATCTTTGTTTCTATAAATTTACTTTTTAACTCGCTGCTTTTACCAACAGTTATTAATTTTACGTTTGATTGATCCTTTATTATTCTTTCAAAAGTCTGAACCGTCTCATAGACCTCATCATTTGTAGGAATTATAAAAAGCTGTATTAAAGGTCTCCTCAATTTATAACCCCTCTTCATTCTTAATGATAATACTTGGGAGACAATCTCTCTAGCTATATTCATTTGATCTATTAGCTTTGAGTCATAACTTTTAGCTTTAGGCCAATCCAGCAAATGCAAGCTTTCTGCCTTCATGAATTTCCTAAACATTCTTTGGTAAATGTGTTCTGACATAAACGGTGCAAAAATTCCGAACATTCTAAGCCATTCTTCAAGAACGCGGAACAAAGTATAGTATGCAGTTAATTTTACTTTTGCATTTTCTTCCAACCAAACCCTTCTCCTTATTATCCTTATATACCATCTGCTTACATCTTCAACTAAAAAGGAAACTAGCCTTCTTAAAGCTTCAAAGCTTTCGGAGTTTTCAAAATCGTTTTTTATTTTATTCTTTATTTCCTCAAATTTTTGGAAAAGCCATTTATCCTCTATTTCTAAATCATTTATGTCAAACTCAATTGTTGCATCAAAGTTATCTATTTTCATGTATAGAGATGCAAAGTAGAAAGTATTCCAAATTATGTTTAGAGTTCTGTAAACTTCTCTTAGTGCTGAAATTGAGAATTTAAGATCTTCCCATGTTGTATTCATAAGTTCATAAACTCTTAAAGAATCCCTTCCATATTTTTGGATAACATCTTCAGGATATATAACATTACCTAAGGATTTGTGCATAGCTCTTCCAGTTTCATCCAAAGACCAACCGTGTATTATTACACTTTTGAAGGGAATTTGGTCAAAAGTTATAGTACTCGCAACTAAACATGAATAAAACCAAGCCCTTACTTGATCAGGCCCTTCCAGAACTAAATCACTCGGATAAAGTTGTTCGAAAAGATATTTATTTTGTGGATAATTCAAGCTTGCCCAAGAAGCAGCGCCAGAATCAACCCATACATCAAGAACGTCAGGTATCCTTCTAGCTGTACCTCCGCATCTTGTGCATTTAATCTCAACTTTATCTATCCAAGGCTTGTGAAGATCTATTTGAGAATTTGGAGGAATGTTAATTGCATGGGATATTAGTTCATTAATAGAGCCTATCACTATTACATTATCACAGTTACTGCAAATCCATATTGGTAGGGGTATTCCCCAGAATCTTTGTCTAGATAATGCCCATTCATGAACATTCTTAAGCCAGGGTATAACTCTATTTTCTAAGGCATCCTTGGGAAACCATCTTATCATCAATGCCTTTCTTATTAATTCATCCCTAATTTTTGGAACATCAAGAAACCATTGTTCAGAGAGTTTTAAAATCAAGGGAGTTTTGCATCTCCAGCAATGCGGATACCTGTGTTGTATTTTTGTGTTGAAATAAAGTGCATTAACTTTTCTAAGATCTTCAATTATTCTTTCATTCGCGTCAAAAACGTAAATTCCCTCATAAACTTGTATTTCATTTGTGAATTTCCCAGAAGAATCAACAGGAGATATCATTGGTAAATTGTAAATTCTACCTAACTCATAGTCTTCTTTTCCATGACCTGGGGCAATGTGCACACAACCTGTTCCTTCTAGCATAGTTACAAATTGTTCACTAAGTATAACTTTATGCTCTATTTTGTTTTGAATGGGAATTAAAGCTGAAAGTGGATGCTCATACCTTAATCCTTCCAATTTCTTACCCTGAACTTCTCTCAAAATTTTAAACTTTCTTCCTGTTTCTTTCTCTAAATCTTCTATCCTTTTCTTTGCAAATATTAGAATCTCACCTCTATCATCCTGTGCATAAACATAAACTTCATTGGGATGAATAGCAACAGCTACGTTAGAGGGTAAAGTCCATGGAGTAGTTGTCCAAATTAGCAGGTACTCGTTAGAATTAAGAATTTTAAATTTAACGTATATTGAAGGATCTTCTTTCTCTCTATATTCTTCAGTAACTTCTACATTAGCTAAAACTGTTTCGCATCTTGGACACCAATGGACTATTTTCTCTCCTTTATATAGCAAGTTCTTTTCATGCGATTTTTTTATAAAATACCAAACACCCTCAATGTATTCGTTCTTTATTGTCATGTAAGGATTATCCCAATCCATCCATATTCCAAGATTTTTGAATTGGTTTTCTTGAATTTTCAAATTCTCTAAGGCGTAATTTCTACATTTTACGATGAAGTTATCTACACCGAATTTTAAAACATCTTTCTTTGTTTTGAATTTAAGAATTTGCTCAACTTGGACTTCTATTGGAAGCCCATGCATATCGTAGCCAGGTATATCCCATACATCATATCCATTCATCCTGTAGTATCTCAAGTAAATGTCCTTAATTATTTTGTTCCATGCGGTTCCTACATGAATTGGATTTGTTACGTAAGGCGGACCATCAAGAAAATAAAATTTCTGCTTACCTTTGTTCTTATTCTTTACCTTTTTGTATATATCATTTTCATTCCAAAAATTGAATATTTCACCCTCGATTTTTATAGGATCATATTTGCTGTCAATAACTTCTATCGTCATGCTCCTTTAAATGAATAATATTAATTATAATCGATAATTTTATTGTTTATGTCATTCAAGGCTAAAGGAAAAGCATATGAAAGAAAGCTTGTTCAGATTCTTAAGGAAAATGGATGGAAAAGTAGAAGAATACCTGCAAGTATTCTTGATGTTATAGCTACAAAAGGAGAGAGGCTTGCAGTTTTTGAAGTTAAATTTACGAAAAGAAAGAAAATAAAAATTATCAAGGATCAGGTAGCAAATTTGTTTGAATGGTTAGATTTATTTGATTATTATAGACAAAAAGAAGCTGTAATAGCTGTTAAGTTTAAAAACAAAGCGTGGGTTTTTAAAAGGGTAACTGAAGTAAATGATTACTATGTAGATGATGTAAGCAATAGCGATTGGATTCCTTAAAATTATTATTTAAGATTTTAGGAAATGCTATTCTATGAATGAAATCAATGTTAAAATGATTTATTAATAGAAAAAGTCTAGACTTTAATAATTCATTCTTGAATAGATTTGTGAGATAAGTTAGCTTTGTCTTTAAGAAATCCTTAGCTATTTGGAGTTTAATATTAGAGAGTACCAAAGCTTATCCTTAACGGATTAAGGTTAAAATTTTCAATTCTTATATAGAAACTGATTGAACAAATGAATAAGATTAGAATTTTCTTTACATATAAAGATGAGTTGGCTGAGAAATGCATCTTAGAAGCGCTTAGTGAAGTTTATTCAGCACCTGTCGAATTATATCATACTAAAATAAATGTTAGCAAAGCATACGATTCAAGAAGAAATCAATTTGATGCAATTAAGCTATTAGAGGAGAATAGGCGTTTAGAAAATTATTTATTTTATACACTCATAGTCTATGACCAAGATATCTTTGTGTCTTATCTAAATTACGTTTTCGGACTTGCAATGGGCAAATTAGCTATTATATCAACCTACAGACTAAAAATAAATGCACAACAAGAGCTATACTGTCAAAGATGCAAAAAGGAGGCGGTACATGAAATAGGACATTTGGTTGGATTAAGCCATTGTTTAAACAAGAATTGCGTAATGTACTTCAGTAATTCAATATTCGATACTGATAACAAATCTTACAAATTTTGTGAAGATTGTAGGAAAAAGTTAGGAATCATCTAGGATATCATTCAAGTTTATATTATGCGAGAAAATTAAAATACAATATGAGAATAGCTGTATTCATCAAACCAGTTCAAACAAGTTACTTCGATAATTTGAGGAATAAAGAAAAATACGAGTTCTTTATGAATTATCCAGATAAATGTGCTTTAGTTGAAGCGATTAAACTTGTTAGATACTATGGAGGTGAGGTTAATGTATTTTCTATTGCCAATGAAAAAGCTATCGATGTATTAAAGGAAGCATTAGCTTTAGGAGCAAATTCCGCGGTACTAATCAGTGATCCAATTTTTGAAGATTTGGATACATTATCTAAAGCTAAAGTAGCTATAGCAGCAATAAGGAAATCGAAAGCATATGATGTTATCATGTTCGGCGACGTATCGGTAGATTCAATGAATGGGCAAATGGGAATAATTGTTGCAGATAAGTTAGGATTACCACACATCTCAAATGTTGTTAGATTATGGAATGAAGATAGCAAAATAGTTTGTGAAAAAAGAGTTGAAGATAAGATCTTAATTTGTGAAGCGAGAGTTCCTGTGGTCGTTGTGGTTACAATCGATTTGAATCCATTTGAATTATACAATATAGCATATGAAGAAATTGAAAAAGTAAACAAGCCAATATTAAAATGGGATGCGAAATTTTTAGGAATCAAACCTGAAGAGTTATCTAAGAAAATTAAAATATCAAGTATAAATAAGATAGAACAGCAAAGGGAAAGAAAAATCATCTATTTTAACGATTATAATGAATTAAGTGAAAAAATTCTCGAAATTTTTGAAAAATCTGCAAAATGATCATTGCATGTATTTCCGACAATATAGAAGAATTAATTAAATTAGTAAAGAAATCCAGCGAAATTGCTGACCAAATCGGTGCAGAAATTCATACTATTCTATTCAAATATTATTATAAAGAAGATGAAATAGAAATTCTTAAATCAAGTCTGAATACTGATAGAATAATCTTGCTTTCAAACATTCTTCTAATGAAATATGATTCTGAAGCGTTTTCTTTGGCTTTAATGGATTATTATAAGAAATATAAGCCTGACCTCTTTGTTTTCAATTCCTCTTTAGCTTCTAAGGAAATGGCTGTAAAACTTTCATCTAAATTGAACATACCAGCTATGCTCGATGTTAAAGAACTCAAGATTTTGGATAAGAAATTAATTGTTAAAAGGGATTTTGCAGGTGGAGTTTATGAAGCAACCTATGAAACCGATATACCCTTTATTTTAACCCTGCTGGATTCAGAAACCAGCTATATTTCAAAGCTGGATAGAAAAAGGGAATTTGAAGAAATGGTTGTTAACACTAATGTATCAAGAGTATTAATAAGACAAACTAAAAAACTAAATCCCAGAATAAACGAGCTTAAAAACGCTAAAGTCATTATAAGCGTTGGTGAGGCTCTCAAAGATAAGAATGATTTAAAGTACATTTTTGAAATTGCAAATTTTTTAAAAGCTGAAGTAAGTTGTACAAGATTTCTATCTACTAGAAAAAAATGGTTTGATGAGTGGATAGGAGTATCTGGAATAAGGGTAAGCCCTAAGTTATATGTAGGAATAGGAATATCGGGCGAGCCTTTTCATATTGCTGGAATTTTAAAATCTGAAAAAATACTAGCGATCGTAACAGATCCAGAATCTAATATCGTAAACTACGCAGATTATATAGCAATATGTGACTTATATAAGATTTTACCTGTACTAGCTAAGAAAGTTAAAAAGAAATATGAAAAATTTTTGACTGAAAGCTAATCTCTATAAGGAAGGAATTCTCTGCCTAGAATTTCCCTTGCTATTATTATCCTCATTATATTAGGTGTTCCCTCAGCGCCTACATAATAGGAAAACATACCTCTTAAAGCCATTTCTACTCCTGCATCCTTTGTATAACCATATGCACCAAGCCATTTCATAACCTCGCTAATTATTTCTATCCCAATCTGTGGAGCCAGCAACTTGCTCATGGCTGAATATTTTGCAACCTCGCTTTTACTTGCTTGGTTTTTCTTCATACTATCATAAACATGAGCTGCTTTTAATACAAGTAACTTTGCAGCTTCAAGTTTTGTATACAAATCTGATAGAGGAAATTGAATGCCTTCATATTTAGCTATTGGTTTACCAAATGCCTCTCTCTTTTTTATATAATCTATTCCTAATTCCAACACAGCTTCTGCAGCTCCTATGCAAGATGCTGCTACCATTATTCTAGCAGTTGTAAAACCTTCCATTGCATAATAGAAGCCTTTGTTCTCTTCACCCAATAGATACTTTTGATTTATCTCTAAGTTATTGAATTTAAGAATTGATGTCGAAACACCCATTCTTCCCATGTTTTCTATTTTGAAAAATTCAAATCCTGATACTTTTTTTAAAGGTATAAATAAAGCGGAGATTCCTTTGCTTCCTTTTTCAATATCCGTTTTTGCTAAAGTTACAAGTCCTCCATCTGTTTCTAAAATTTCTTTTACTCCACTTATGTAGATTTTTTCTCCTGAGATGTAGTAGTTTTCATTTTCTTTTTTAGCCACTGTTCTTATTGATGCAACATCTGAGCCTCCTGTTGGTTCCGTAGAACATATTCCTATAAAGGCTTCTCCCTTGGCCATTTTAGTTATATATTCTTCAGCTACTTCTTCTTTGCCATACTTTTCAACTATTGTTGACCATGCAGTATTTAAAAGAAATAGAACCGCTGTAGCCAAACTTGGATCATTTTTACCAATTTGCTCAGCTGCAAGCACAGCGATCTTCATTGAAGCATTTGCACCCCCATACTTTTCACTATTTAGAAGACCTAAGAAACCATGATCCCCTAACTTTTTAAAAACTCCGTATATTTCTTTTCTATTTGAATCTATTTCCTTAGCTATTGGCTTTAACTCCTTCTCCAGAATGTTACTCAAGGTATCTAAAAATATTCTTTCTTCGTTTGATAATTCGAATTCCATCATTTATTTTATAAGTGTCTGATATAGTTTTTAAAACAATATTAATATTTTAAATACAATGAAAAGAGAGCCATTTTTTCCATTAGCATCAATAGATGATATATTGAATGGAACAGCAACTGATATTTATTATCTAAGAACCTACAAAATACTGAAAGAAAAAAACAAACTAAATACCCTTGTAACTATGGATGTGCACGCATATAATTTCCCAAAAGATTATAGCTGGGCTGTTATGTGTGGCTTACCTGAAGTATTGAATATATTTGAAGGAAAGAGAGTGGATGTTTATGCAATGGATGAAGGTACAGTTTTTAGGCTTTATGAGCCAATATTAAGTGTAAGAGGCCCTTATGGAGAATTTGGAATCTATGAACCTATTATAGATGGCATATTTAGACATAATATAAGCATAGCAACAAAAGCTGCAAGGTGTAAGATTTTAGCGATGTCTAAAACGATAATTTTCTTTGGAATAAGAGCTTTACATCCAGCTATTTCTCCTATGGCTGATAGAGCTGCTTATATAGGTGGATGCGATGCTGTTTCAGGAGTTTTAGGCGCTAAAATAATTGGTGAAAAACCTATTGG
The DNA here is from genome assembly GCA_000375685.1 of crenarchaeote SCGC AAA261-N23. GTDB lineage: Archaea > Thermoproteota > Thermoprotei > Gearchaeales > Gearchaeaceae > AAA261-N23. The sequence continues at coordinate 9,246 of AQVQ01000006.1, read as the reverse complement.
TACTATGCCTCACGAACTAACATTGTTATTCGATGATGTTAAAGACGCATGGAAGGCGTTTGATGAAGTTATAGAAGAGGATGTTCCAAGAATAATGTTATGTGACACTATGTATGATGAAAGAACTGAGGTCCTGATGGCCGCCCAGCTTTTAAAGGAAAGATTAGCGGGTGTGAGAATTGATACCCCTGCTTCAAGAAGGGGGGATATAAGGAAACTACTTCAAGAAATAAGGTGGATACTTGATATGAATGGATTGAAAGAAACAAAAATAGTATTAAGTAGCGGTGTCGACGAGAACGTAATATTGCAAACAAGAGATCTCGTAGATATATATGGGATAGGTACTTCAATTTCATTTCCTCCTTCAATAGATTTAGCGTTCGATATAGTTGAAAAAGAAGGTAAGCCCTACTCAAAAAGAGGAAAACTTCCAGGGAGAAAACAAGTTTATAGGTGTAAGAATTGCTTTAACGATGAAATAAAACTTTTTAATGATCCTCCTCCTGAAAAATGCCCAAAATGTGGCGGTAATATGGATGCATTGTTGAAAAAATACATAGAAAACGGGAAAATTATTAGAGAAGTCAAAAGCGAAAAAGAAGTAAAAAATTATGTTTTAAATCAATTGAAAGTTATTTCAACTTTAACTTAATGTAATTGCTCTTTGTTAGCTCAAGGTAAATTTTCCAAACCTTTTTTACATTTATATGCCCTGTATAAAAGCCCCACTTCTCCAAGATATAGCTTACTTCTTTGTATAGCTCGAAAGGCTTGTACGTCCCCTTTGCCATCACGTAAAGCAAAGCCCTTTTTATGTCATCATGCAAAGGGTATCCTTTCCTAACCATATAACTGCTTAATAATATCTTATAAATTTTTAAATTTTTCTTCAGATATTTGAAAAATTTTAAATTAGTAATAGGATATATATTAACTTTCTTTTACAATTGTCTGAGATTGTTCTCTTAAATACTGCAACAAATAGTAAGGACCACCCACACCCTTGCCCGTTGCGCCGCTGGCCTTCCAGCCAACGAATGTTTGAGAACCAGGCCATGCACCAGTTGTCGCTCCTCCTCTTCTATTAGCATATACCACACCGAACTGTATCCTTTTGAAGAAGTACTTTATTTCATTCTCATCTTCGGAGAATATTCCTGCAGTTAAGCCATATTCTGTGTCGTTTGCTAAACTTATAGCTTCATCAAGAGTTTCAAAAGTATCCATTAACAAGATTGGAACAAATAATTCCTCTTTGTAAAGATAATGATTTCTTGGAAGAGAGGTGATGATTGTAGGTTCAACATAATAACCATACTTATATTCATCTTTTTCTATAACATTTCCTCCAATTAAGATTTTTCCTCCACTCTTTATCGCATCATTAATATATTTCATGAACTTATCAACTGCGTTTCTATTAACAACGGGTCCAGTGAAGGTCTCTCTTTTTCTTGGATCACCTACAATTAATCTTTTAGTTCTTTCTACTAATTTTTCGGTAAAAACATTGGCTATTTCCTTTTGAACGTAAACTCTTGAAGCTGCACTGCATTTTTGATTTGAAAAACCAAAGGCTGATCTAACAGTCCCCTCAACAGCTTTATCAATATTTGCATTTTTAGTTACTATTACTGGATTTTTGCTTCCAGTTTCCAAGATTATTGGTTTAGGATAGGGTTGAGAGCTTGTAAACCTTCTATATAATCTCATTCCTACATCCCTTGAACCTGTGAAAGCTATTCCTGCAATATCTTTATTGTTAACTATTTCATCTTCAAATACATTGCCAGGACCTGTAAGATAATTTATCACACCTGCAGGGATTCCCGCTTGTCTGTAAATTTTGTAAAGCCAAAGAACTCCAAATGGTGCATCGGAAGCTGGTTTCATTACTACAGTATTTCCTGTAAGCAGAGCTCCTAGACACATTCCGCTTGCAAGCATTAGAGGAAAATTGAAAGGAGAAATTACAAACCAAACACCATAGGGCTTAGCTACACTATAGCATATTTCCCCTGGAACAACTGTTTCCATCCTCTTTACGTATCCTTCGTTTTCTTCGTAAAGTTTACAATAATATTTTATTGCATCCATTGCTTCATATACTTCAGCTAGTGCCTCTAATCTCGTTTTCCCTACTTCATAACAAATATGCGCAGCAATTTTAAACTTGTTCTCTTCAAGCAAATCTGCAACTTTTCTAAATATTTTTATTCTTTCTTTGTATTCAAGTTCACCCCAAATTTCAAAAGATTTCTTTGCCTTGTCTATGGCATCTTGTATATTTTTCCTGTTAGCCTTTTGAAAATGTCCCATTATAATTCTTGTATCTATAGGACTAGTTTTGACGAATGTTTCATCGGTATAAACTTCTTCATCTCCTATATACAAAGGATAAGTTTTACCAAATTCCTTTTCAACTTCCTTTAATGCCCTTTCAAATTCAGGATGTATTTTTTCGTCAGCAAGAAGTGTTACATAAGTTATCTTTTGGCTCATAATTTTATAAACAATAGAGAAGTATTTTAATTTGAAAATGAAAGAAATACGAAGCTTAGCAAATGAATAAATTCTTGTTAGAGTTAGAAGAGCTGTATTTAAAGAATTCAGAACAGCTTGAAGATCCTTATAAAGATATTTTTAGGCAATTAATTGATAAAGCAATCCAGCTTTACCTTCGCCAATTAGTAAAATCCAATCATACCATGATGGAACTTATTTTAGCTTTGCATTTTCTAAAAAGAAAGAAAGTTGTAGATATTGAAAAAGAATTGGGTGATTTGATTGCTGATGTTTTAGTATTGAATAATGGAAAGTACGAAGAACTCATAGAAATAGAAACAGGTTTTGTTCCACCAGAATATTCTGCAGATCCTGTTTCCTATAGATTTGCAAGGGAAGTAAGCAAGGTAGCAAGATATTGTAAGTATTCGGATTTCTTTTCCCTTGCATGTCCTCCATTTCATTTGCTTCAAGTTCCAGAAATCTTTTTAAAAGCTCCAAAAGAAAGAGACGAGGCAGAATTGAAGGAGATTAAGAAGATATTGGATGTATACTATAAAGCTCTTCCTATCGAAATTGATGATCTAAGGAATGCAAAGATTGATTATATCTACATAATAAACGTAGATAATTTAAAAGTCAAAAGATTAACTTTAAACGAATATTTTGATTTAACCCTCAATTTAAGGAAAGCAATTTTTTAGCGGGCGCATTTAAGCCCACACCGTTAGGTTGTATGCTGAACCGCCAACGCAATGGGGAGGCTCATGCCCTGCGGCCTCCCTCGCAGGGCATCATTGCGCCAGCGATTCAGCATACAACTAACAGTGCAGGTTTGCCCTGCGCCCAGTAGCAATAATATTCTCTATTAACAAAATATTTAAATTTTTCTTTAGCAATTTTTTTAAGAAATTTTGAACAAATTTTCATTAAAATTAATTTTCTTACCGTAGGATTTTAAATAAAAGTTTATCATCTTAAGTCTTTCTTTTAAATAGTATAGCAAACTTTCTATTTTTTCCTTAGCTCTATAGTATTCCATAAAAGGAAAAAGAAAAGCATCCCATGAATAGGCTCTGTAAACTTTTATGTTTAAAAATTCAGCTAAATCTTCAAACTTCTTGAAATTGTTCTTATCAGGTAATAAATCTTCAGCCCTAATATCGTAGTTTTCTTGTAAAAATTGGAATTCTTTTGAGTTTATTTTCTTCAGAATTTCTTCCTTAGATTTTCTAATGATCTTTAAATGGAAATTTATTTGATCAATTATGGCACTTATATCATGATAAGTATCGTTTAAAATGAAAAGCTGTATGCCCTTGTTTTTTAATTCAGAAATTGAATTTTTGTATTCTGATAGTATACTATTAAGACTATCCTGAAGTTTTTTAATTTCTTCGTTATTCATTAAGCTTTATTTAATATGTTTGACAAAAACTCATATACCTCTTTACCGTGAGCGTCTGGATTAACATTCCTAAATATCTTTACTATTTTTCCATTTGAATCTATAATAAAGGTTGTTCGCGCTGCGAATTTCCTTTTACCCATGCTCCTTAAAACACCGTATTTTTCGCTTATTTTCCCATCCAAATCTGAAATTAAAATAAAATTCAGACCGTATTCTCTTGCAAATTCAGAGTGAGTTTTAGGATCGTCAAGGCTTACACCAACTACTTGAGCACCAAGACTGCTTATTAAGCTAAAGTTATCTCTGAAACTGCATGCTTCCTTTGTGCATCCCGATGTAAAATCCTTCGGATAAAAATACAATACTACGAATTTGTTATTTTTGATAAGTTCACTCAGAGAAATTTCTTTTCCTTCAGTGCTTATTCCAATAAAATCTGGCGCAGTATCTCCCTCTTTAAGGCTAGTCATTTTCTCTTACTAATTTACTCATCAATATTATAAATTTATGTTGCGTTTAGAAGGACTATAAAGTAATATATTTCTTAAGATACTATAAGCTAGGATGCTTAGACAATCATCTCACCTGGATGTTGAAAAAATCAGAAACGATTTTCCGATTTTAAAGAGAAAAATAAATGGAAAAAGATTGGTTTATCTTGATAACGCAGCTACAACACAAAAGCCTATACAAGTTATTGACGCTATTGTAAAATACTATAAGAATTTTAACGCTAACGTTCATAGGGGAGTTTACACCCTTGCAGAAGAGGCAACAGCCGAATATGAAGAGAGTAGAAAGCTTGTAGCGAATTTTATAAATGCAAAAAGCTACGAAGAAATAATTTTCGTTAGAAACTCTACTGAAGCATTGAATCTTATAGCTTATGCTTGGGGTAGAAAGAATGTAAAAGAAAATGATAGAATCTTAATTACGCAGATGGAGCACCATAGCAATATTGTTCCTTGGCAAATTTTGGCAAAAGAAAAAAATGCAAAACTTGAATACATCGGTTTAACAGATGAAGGAACTTTAAATTCTAAGGAATTCTATAAAATAGATAAGCCACTTAAGCTTTTCTCATTTACACATGTTTCTAATACATTGGGAACAATAAATCCTGCAAAAGATTTAACAAAAATTGCACATGAAGCAGGAGCAATAGTAGTATTAGACGGTGCTCAATCAGTTCCCCACATGCCCGTTAATGTAAGAGAAATAGATTGCGATTTCATGGTATTTTCAGGACATAAAATGCTTGGACCGATGGGAATTGGAGTTTTGTATGCAAAAAAAGAAATCTTGGAAGAAATGGATCCATTTCTTACAGGCGGGGAGATGATAAAAGAAGTAGATTTTTATGAATCTACATGGAACGATCTTCCATGGAAATATGAAGCAGGAACACCTAACGTGGAAGGCGGGATAGCTTTAGGTGAAGCAATAAAATATCTACAAGCAATTGGAATGGAAAAAATTAGGGAGCATGAAAAATTTCTGGTCAAAAACACTATAGAAATACTTAGTGAAATAAAAGGATTAGAGATATACGGTCCTAAGAATCCTGAAATAAAGGGTGGAGTAATATCATTCAATGTGCAAAATGTTCATGCACACGATGTTGCATCAATACTTGATCAAGAAGCGGTAGAAATAAGAGCAGGACACCACTGTGCAAAGCTTGTTATGAAAAGATATGGTGTACCAGCCATGGCTAGAGCATCATTCTATTTATATAATGATTTGGATGATATACAAAGATTAAAAGAAGCAATACTTGAAGTAAAAGAAATTTTTAAAGTTTAAACAGCAAATTCCTCTAAAATTTTATCTGCTTTAGTTATTGGATTTCCAGCAATATCTGCTATTTTTTGCTTAGCTGGAGGATAATACTTGTAGCTTGGCATTCTTGAAGCAAGTCTTTCTTCGTAGGTTTCATATCTTAAGTCTCTGTAGAAAACACCAATTGGAACTCTATTTCCTGATTCAAGCGCTTTTTGGATAAATTTTGATATTTTTGCTAAGTATTCTTCTTCTGTAGTATCATTTGTTATTATACACTCATAGCCTGTTTCTTCAAGCTTATAATATCTTGGGACTTCTTTCCCTGTCTTAGGATCGATGTTTCCCTTACCGGCCCAATATTCCTTAGTATGTATGTCATTATAAGTAGGACATGGTTGAATAACCTCAATAAAAGCAGATCCTTTGTGCATTATACCTTGTTTGATTAAATCTTTTAGATGTTTAACTTCATATGAATAGCCCCTTGCGATAAATGTATATCCGCTTGCAAAAGCTAAAAGTATTGGATTAACTGATAGATTTATGTTTGGTTTTGGTAAAGACTTTGTTTTGACTCCTTTACCTAAGGTTGGTGCAGCTTGGCCCTTAGTAAGTCCATAAACTTCATTATTGTACATCACAACGGTAAAGTCTACATTTCTTCTTCCTGCATGAACAAAGTGCCCTGCACCTATTCCCAGCCCGTCACCATCTCCTACAGCTACTATGACCTCAAGTTCGGGATTTGCTAGCTTAATACCTGTTGCATAAGGAATTGCTCGTCCATGCAAAGTATGTATTCCATAAGCATTAACATAGTGTGGAGTCTTAGCGCTGCAACCTATACCTGAAATTATAGCTACTTTGCTAGGTTCTAATTGCATTTCAAATAGAGCCTGCTGAATAGCACTTAATATTCCGAAATCTCCACAACCCGGACACCAGTTATTATGAACGTCTGTCCTATAATCCGTTAATTTAAGTTTAAGTTCCACCTCTCAACACCTGCCTAATAGGCGCTTCACCCTTTAAGATACTCTCAACAGCTATATAAAGTTCATCCAATGAAATAGGTCTTCCATTGTATTTTACTATATAATAGTCGGGTGCAAGACCAGTATTTTCCTTAATCAATCCAGCAAGTTGTGCTGAATAATTGTTTTCTATATCCACCCACCTTTTTCCTTCAAGAACTTGTTTCAGCTCGTTTGAAGGGAAAGGATTTAAAAGTCTTAATTGAATAAATTCAACTTCTATCCCTTCTCCTTTTAGAATTTCAATCAGATCAAGTATCACACCCTTATTTGATCCCCAACTTACAAGTGTAATAGCTGGTTTTATTGCTTGAAAATGATTTAACTTTACATCGAAGGGAATTTCATTGTAAGCTGTTATAAGCTTGTTCATCCTTTTTTCCATCATTTTATCCCTTATTACAGGATCTTCAGTTATATGCCCAAGTTCATCATGTTCATCTCCAGTATTCCAGAAGACCGCGCCTTTTGTTCCAACAAAAATTCTCGGTGAAATTCCATTATCTGTTAATTCAAATCTTTTGTATTCCTTACCTTCTTGCTTAAGCTTTAAAATATCGTTTTCGCTCAATATAAAACCCCTATCTATTTTATTTTTTGTTAAATCCAAATTTTCAACAGATTTTACAGAATTAGCTAAGTATTTATCAAGCATTAAGATTACAGGCAGCTGATACCTTTCTGCATAATTAAAAGCTCGAATTGTATCATAAATTGCTTCCTCAATGTCACCTGGTGCCAGAACTATTCTGGGAAATTCTCCATGCCCTGCATGTATTGCAAACCTTAGGTCCCCCTGTTCATTTCTTGTAGGCATCCCTGTTGAAGGCCCTCCTCTTTGATACAAAGTTACAACAACAGGTACTTCATTCATACCTGCCCATCCAAGACCTTCAACCATTAAAGAGAACCCCGGTCCTGAAGTTGAGGTTGAAGCCCTAGCACCCGAAAGAGCCGCTCCCGTGGCCATTGTTATTGCAGCAATTTCATCCTCGGTTTCCATTACGACAATTGATCCTTGTGATTGCAAATGCTCCTTTTCCTCATTGATAGCCTGTGCTGCATAATCGGACAACTCTACATTCTCATGAGCTTCAAGAAAGTTGCTTTCATCTGTTGCAGGAGTTATTGGGTAGTAAGTTTGAAATCTGCAACCGGCAAGTATTTTGCCAATTGCTACAGCTTGGTTTCCATTGATTATGTACCTTTTGTTTTTATTTCCCAATTTTTCAAGCTTTATTTTAAATTCATTAGCGTATCCTTTAGATTCAACCTGCTGGTATGCAAGCTCTCCGGCCATTCGATTTAATTCAACCACGTTTTTCTTACTCCCAAAAGTTTTTATAACGCCTTTAACAAAGCTATCAAAATCAAGTTTTAGTAAAGCCAGAGAAGAAGCAACTGCTATGACATTGTTCATCCTTGTAAGATCGGATAGACTCTCCCCTGTTTTTCTGAAAATCTCATTAAGTATAGCATTGTAATCTATAGGAAATATCTTTACACCGTTTTTTTCAGCTTCCTCCAGAATCATTTGCAGGGTTAGCTTATTTGGTTCAATTTTTAACCTTTTACTTATATCGTTTCTTAGTCTCTTTTCAATGGTTGGAATCTCAGATAACCTTACATTTCTGTGCATGGAATTAAAAATAATTGCAGATTCGGGCAAAGATTCAAGACTGTGCCTAAATACTGTTTCTGCATCATAAGCGGCCAATATATTATATTTTTCAATATGTGAAAAAACAGGCTTTTTATCAAATCTTACATAATAATAACTATGTTCTCCCATTATATTCGAATAATATTCCCTCTTACCAAAAACGTAATAGCCTGCACTTGCTATTGCGTTGATGAAAACACTAGCACCTCTCTCTATTCCTGATCCTTGGGCTCCTCCGATCAGCCAAGAATAACCAAAAGGTTTATCCATGAGTTTCAACAATAAGTAAATTACTTAATAAATAAATTTTGCGTTAAAGAAAATGATCTGAAATCACTTATTCAAACCCTCATTCTGATATTTTCCAGAGTAAGTGTTTTCAACTTTGTTTTCGGTTCTGACGAAAATTATCTGTGCAATTCTTGCACCTCTTTCAATCATTACATTATTATAAACAACCATTAAAGCTCTTGATTTTCCTTTATATCCACTATCCCACAAAGCAGTTCTAATATCACAACCCATTCTCAATAGAGATGATCTTGGAAAACATATTCCAACAGCGTTGTTTGGCACCTCTATTGTTTCAAAGAATTCAATAATGTAATATCCTTCAGATAAAGCAAAAACCTGCATTCCTTCAACTGATTCAGGAAATATTTCTTTATAAGGAGGAATTTTAACTTCCTTAGAAAAAACAGTTCCAAATGAAATCGGTTGAAATACTTTATTCAATCTTAAATCTATTCCATTGACCTGTATTTGATCCTTTTCCAAACCAAATTCACAGGTGATATACTTCTTCAGCTCTTCAACTGAAAGTATCATTACAAGATTAAGGGAAA
>AQVQ01000005.1 GCA_000375685.1 crenarchaeote SCGC AAA261-N23 | reverse complement strand
ATTAAAAGGGTTGCCAGCCCTGTATCTGGATTCTATTAAGAATCCTTCATTCAATAATTGCAACGCTGAATGCTCCTTCCTAAGTCCCATAAAGCCCTCTATCGAGCTTAGGAAGAGCGTTACTGAGTTTCCTAAGAGAAATTTAAATTTTAATTATTTAAGCCTTTTCATCCCCGCCATAAATGGCGAGGCTTTCATTTATGTAAAATAATTGTTTTTAAGTAGTTATCTTATGTTTTTAATTTCCTTGGAATCATAGTATCTTAACAAATACAATTATATGTTTAGGCATGCATTTGCTATAAATTGAAATTTGATAATAAAGGATTACATTTAGAAGGAAATGATGAGATTGAAGGAATATATCATGAGCATAAGAATTCTTGTGAGTAGTTCCATAACTTAAGTCTTTCTCGCATAGATCGCAGTCCTTTCTAAACCGCTATGTACAAATAATTTTTTATATCGAATACCTTTAGAAGTATTATTAAAATTAGCCATTACATGGTTATTACTTAAAATTAAGATTTCCTTTGTAATCCTATCACGAACTAAGCATCCTAGTGTTCCAGCTTTGACCTATGCTTTAGCCAGGAGGAACAGGTCTTGGAGGATATGGTCTTATGAAATGTCGCAAAACTGGTACACCAGCTTCTACAACAATCGTGGAATACCTTCTGCTACTTCAGGTATAGCTTTAGGCAGAAGTTCAGGTTTTAACTTTCTTCTTACAAAACTATTATACACGGAGTAGCAGCGATTTCATTACTCCTTACTTTTAAGCTTACTCCTACGACATTTGGATATGTACGTAATATCGAGCGGGATTTGTCGCATGCTATGCTTGAATAATTCATTCTTTTCTCTAAAAGTTCCCAATCATGATAAATTAGCGCTGCTAAACGCTCTTCAACAAATCTTCTCTATGCATCTTTATAGAATTCTACAGCTGGCATGTTTACTACTTAAATATTCGCTTAAACCTTTATAATCTACATAGTTGACGTGCCCATGATTTAATCCTCCTTCTCTATAAGCACTATATAAAGAAAGTCAGAGAATATAGTTTTAACTCAACATTCTAAATTAAAAAATAAGGAGAGATTTAAGTCAAATGAAAATATATCTAATTTAAACTTATTATCCTAATATATAAACATAAGATTTTAATTCTTTATTCTTTGAATCATTTCTTTTTCCATAAAGACATCTGGTTTAAAATAAATTTTTCTTGTTAGGTTTTTCTCTTCCAGTCCCTCTTTTATTATTTAAACAACTCTAATTAATGTATTAAGCGCAAATACTGAAGGAAAATCGAACATTACAGGTAATTTATTTTTCCTATAGCTCTCTCTTAATGCTGGTATTTTTCCGTCATAAGCCATCTTCTCTTCTTTGAACCTGTGAATTTTTTTGTTAATTTAACTGTATTTACTTCAAGTTTTAAATATCTACTAGAGCATTCACATATAACTCCTAAAAGAGTCTTGGTCTTGTTAATAAGTTTTGCATATATCATTTTTTTAGGTCATACTCTTGCTTTTGAACAATTTCTTTAGGAATTGTCTTAATGTTGTTGATAGAACTTTTTGTATGTTAGCCTTTTTCTTAGGATCAATGTAAACTCTGTATAATTCTAGTGATATTTCAAGGAAGAGTGGAATTATGACCTGTAAATGTTTTCCGCTTCATATCAGAATCTCTTCATCATCCTGCTCCAGCTAGCAGTATTTCTCACCCTCATAGATGCTAATATGAGTTCTCCTAATATTGGGTCTTGATCCTCTCTAACTCCATAGACTACTTCCCTATCTGTAATTCTTATCGGTATTAGCCCTCCCAGTCTGGCTAAGATAGCAGTTATGTTTTCGAAGAGTTGCTGTGAGCTTTTGCTCCTACTCTATAGACTACAGTTATATCGCTTTCTCTACCAATGTTATTTACTATTTCATATCTTTTACTTTTCTTTTTTAAAGATAAAATATGCTTGCTTATAGCTCATCATACCTTAATATCTCCTGTATATGAGTAATGGTACTGCCTTCTTACTTAAGGGAGCTATCACTTCATATTCAAACTTTCCTTCCTTGAAACCATGGGTCGCCAGTAAGTAATGTGCTTCCTGATCCCATATTACGTCGTAGCCATGTTCTGACAGAATTAAAGTGTTGCCACTGCATGCTACATGTTCAATACTTTCAGCTAGAATCTTTAAATTAACGTTCTTAACGAACTCCTCAATTCCCATATAGCCTATGCTGTGAACCTATACTGTTTTGCAGGGTATCCCATAAAGGGAATTGAAAGTAAAACCAGATGGCTAGATAGCACATTCTAAAGATTTAAGTATGTGTTTAAACTTATGTTTAAACATGGCAAAGACCATCACTATTTCAGAAGAGGCATATAAGTTATTATTTAGTGAAAAGAGGGAGGGGGAGAGTTTTTCAGACGTTATTATAAGGTTGATAAAGAGTAATAAGAAAAATATAATGGATTATGCGGGTATTTGGGCGGATATAAGTGATGAAGAGGTTAGTAAACTGTTTAAAGATTTAGAGAAAATATGGGAAAGATGGGATCTGACTTCTCCCCTGCTTTAGAAGGTGAAAGTTCCCCTCAATTGATTCGGAGCTACATATCGCATATGATGAGCAGTCGAGAGGCTCAGAGAACCCTCCCATTTAAATTAATTATTGCAATATATTACGATCATTTTCACAACCGCATTTACTTTTAGCCAGCGATAATAAATTTCTTTCATTTTTCTCTTGCATTTAGGACATTTAATTGAGGAATAGGCAGTGTAGACATAATCAATTAGCAAACCATGCTTTTTTTGCTTGCCACTCGATCCAATATTGAATCTTTCTATATTGCATTAAATAAAGCTTATTCTTAAATTTTTTATGAAGTTTTTAACTTTTCTGATTAAGTTTCTTAAATTTTCTAGCTTGTTGCTTTCTGCGGCTAAAGCAATAATGCTGCAGGTCTAAATGGTTTTACCTCTCCAGTACTGGTATCTACAGCTAATCCTAGGGCCTCTAGCGTAAATGCTCCGAATAGAGGCATTGGCGATTCCATTCACGCTACGAATACCATTGCTTCTCTACCCATAGCATACACTTTCACAGGTGCTATTGGTGCTTCCATTATTTTTCCATCTGCTAGTGTGAACTTAACTGTACCAATAGGCTTCAGCTTTAACTCACTAAATTCCACATTCCTTAAAACCATGTAGCTGGCACCCGTATCAACCAGAAATCTATATTCATTCGATATACCCTCTATTGGGTTCTCTACTTTCGCAGTCATGTAAACATGACCCATAACCGCACCAACTACTTAGTAAAGTTTGCTAAATATAAACATTTTGAACTGCACATATTTGGTATAGATAAAAGAACAACATTCATCAGATATACTCTCTAACATGATCGTGAGGAGTATAGTTTCAACATATGATAATTGCAACAAGGAAAACTAAAGATGGAAATCCGTGGCTTCGTTTTGTGGAAGATCTTAGAAAAAAGTTAGAGATAAAAGATGAGACTTTGAAAGCGATTATTGAACAATTACTGGACAAACAAAGTACTTTTAATAACTATCCCCAACAAAATAATGAGAAAGCTTAATTATAGTTTGAGTAAAGCATTATGAATTAAAACTAAGAAAAGCACAAGGCTAACGGATTTTTTCAATGTTTCGACAAGTCGGAAGATTACAGTTATGACAAGTTCGTCCATTTGTTTTGAAGTAATATAGGAACATAAATACGTTAATCTTTAGCAAGGTTTTCATACGTTACTTGAGGGAAGACAATAACAAATGGGGATCTTCTTCTTATAGATTATGGTTTTATATCTACTTCAACTGATGGTGTTGCACTTATCGTTATTTTGATTGATTCTATTTTAAAAATGCTAATATACTTTGAAATTATTTTCCAAAAAATTTTAAGGAAGGCTAACAATGCATTCAATATTTTGCTAGGAACACTTTTAATTTTTTGGAATAATCCAGAAACCGAAGATAAAACATTTGTAACATTTGAAAGTAAAGATGCTTTCGCATCCATAATACTAGCTTTTATATCAAAAGGCTTGGATTCCAACTCTTCAACTGTAAGCGCACGAAAATTTCTTGTCAGATTGTTCAAATTTCTCTCGATATTTTCTAGTTCTTCAGCTCGTTGATTAATAAAGTTCACTATATCATTTACTTCGTCCTGCGATAATTCAAGATAAGACATTTCAGATCACAAGATGATTAACATCGACACTCTTTAAAGTTTTATCTTTTTTTATTTATATTTTCTTTAAAGTCTTCTAAAGAAGAATTACGAGCTTAGGATCATTACTGATCATACAATAGCAACTCTATTTGCTCTAGTATGCCATTTTATTACTAAAAAACTAACAATGAAAACAGCTATAACTCCAACAAAAATGAACATCCAATTTGTAAATATGCTTGTTAAGTTGATTAATATCTCATCTTTATATAGAGATGGTGAATAAATGCCTAAAGCAATTCCTGTAAAAAGAAGAACATATGAATATTTTCTATTTATTTTTCCTCTTCTATCCAATTCTCCTGAAACATAAAGTAATATTATAGAAAGTATTCCAGTCAAAAAACCAAGACATTGTTTATTGACAAAAGTTAATACATCATAATAGTGCGAAGGCCAGATTAACCATAATAATACAAGCATAAGAGATCCAAAAAGTATACCATGATCAAGTATCTGTCCGTTTAAAGCGGGACCATAAATTCTTCTCCAAGGAACAGGCTTTTTTCCTGGAATACGTAAATCCGGATCTGCATTTTCTAACAACCCATTTGGATCTTCCTGATAAAAATATATTCGCTCCCTTGGATCGATTGGCTGTTCTTTTCCATTAGCATCTCTTATTCCACGCTTAACTAAACGGGATATTGGAAAAAGCCATTCACAGCCTCTATCTTTTACTGTGGTAAAAGAATCAAGTAAGGAGTGAAGGAAAATACCTAAAGAAGCGTATACGTTTACTAAATAAATAACCATCATAAAAAATATATTATGAAATAATGCTCGATGATACTGCTCTTCACGATATTCCCTCTGTGGAATAAACCAATACTCTCTATCTAAATTGCAATATCTACGCGTCCAAAGAAAATAAATCCAATCGCTAATCCAAAAACAGCGTGCGTGACTAAATTCATATCACTCAATAGGTAAATATCTTTCATTAATATAAACCATAAACTTTTGATCATGAGTATTATCATAACACTTTAGGTTTACAAATGTTCGCAGGAAAATAAGATTTTCTCTTCATTATGACATGATACTAATAATTGAAATAAAGACTATAGAAACTCGAGTTTAGATCAGAAGTATTCTATCAATTACTTGGATATTATATTTTGAATGAAATAGGAGGTATTACAATTCTTGGAAAAATTGAAATAAATAAGCTTGGTATTTACTATTCTAGGTTTGGTTATTTCTCCCAATTTAATATACAAGACGTTATAGACTTGAATAAAATATCCGAAGTTAAAAAGTGGTTTGTAGATTATGCTAAAAAATTACTTTAAAAATTACTTAAAGTGCCTTCCATTTCTTCCTTCATATCTTCATCGTATTTTACAAATATTTTTATATCGAATACCTTTATATCCACTATCGCTTAGCTCCTAATAGACTAATAATATATCCTACTATAGTACCTGCGACAAAAGAAAAAGTTTCTCCGCCAATTTTACCTAAATATGTGAGGAAAGCTGTTACTAAAAAGATGATACCTACTAGAATCCAAGCAGCTAGTAATGTAGTTCTCGTAGTTTTTAAATAATATTCTTTGAAGGCATCTACAAGCTTATTGAAAGCATCTACAAGCTTAGATACACTTTCACTCGTTTTATCTGCTTTATATTTTTCTACTTCGCTTTGTAGTTTTAGTACCTCAATATCTATCTCTTTTTTTGAAGGTTTTTCTTCTTCTTTCATTGGAGGTCTAATTTAAATTAAAAAATATATAATACTTAAATAAAGCTGTTGATCCAAAAGACTTCTAATCTCTCTAACTTACAACTTTAATGTTCGCTTTATATAGTTTTCTTTAATTTCTCTGGGCTGACTCAGTATAGTAATCATGGACGACATTCTAGCAATTCTCAGATCATGCTTGAGTATCTATGAAAATTAATCATTAGGTGGGAATTCTTCGCGTATTCTCTTTAACAAATCCTGTTTAACCCTCCTACCATACATAGCTATGAAATTAGTTAAATGAGGCTGAGCACTCCAGGAGTAGCGAATTTGGTCATTTTCAAGAATAGCTTGTAAGACTTGTTCAATTTGAGAATTACTTAAAATTGGACCTATATTAGCAATTACTCTTGCATTAACCCCTGCTCTGTCAAAATTTACACTACTAACAAACTGGGAAACAACCCAATCAACGTAATTATTCTCCTGAAGCATATTCAATACAGAGGAAAGCGTGCCGACCTCTCCTAATATCTCCATTTAATATCTGGGGTAACCGTGCCAAATCGCCGAATCATGGCATCAAGCAGAGAAGCTATATTCTCTGGCTTGGAAGATTTGATTGTCCTAATTGCAAAATATGGTTCAGAGAATATTACTATAAGGAAAAGCTCAGTTTTATGCTTATGCCTGTAAAGGGAAAAGGCATACAAAAAGTAACTGAAACATAAAAAATACCTTTAAATATGTTCATGTCTAGTTTTAAATAGATTTAGAAGTTAATGGTTCATAGAATACTATTATGAATTTGGCGTTACGTTTCCTATCGTGTCTATATTTATTTTGAAAATTAAGAAGAGGATCAGGATACCTGTCGCTTTATGATATCTAAGAACAGAGTATTTTTGAATCTTCTGCTTCTGCAACCTGTTCTCATATTTTAAACACTTTTCCACAATTAAATTTCGGTATGATGTTACAACTTCTTGGAATTAAGGACAATGTTCCAACAACCATCTTAAATTTGAATTAAAAGCAAAAATACCAACGTAATTCATAATATGAAGGGACATGGTAGATAATAATCACTAGTTTTTTAACTATCGTGAGAGCTTTTTTAAGTATATGCTACAAGGTATATACAATAGATACACAACCAGGTAAAGGAAAATTATATTCAATTTTCGGATCTTTTGCGTTATCAGGAAGACGAATCTTGGCAAAAGTAACCTGTGTGCCTATCCTTGCACCATTTAGTACAACGACTCCATTTTGTATACTTATTCTTTCTAAGAACTCCTTAGTGGTAAAAGCACCACCTAATTGAATCCAGCATTTTCTATTGAAGGCGTTTATTTTACCTGAAGCTTTTAATATAAGACTATTTTGTTTATCATCAAGTTTGAAGCTTTTTATTCTTGTTTTGTGGAATCCACTAAATAAACTTAACCAAAGATAAATATCCCTGTAAAGTAAATTACGATTTTTCTGATATTCATTTTTAATTGAGTTAAACAAATTTTTGTTTAAAAATTTACCTACCTCTTGATAGGTAACCTCTCCAGATTTTTTAACTTTCATATCTATATGAGTAATCGTATATAATGGAGCTGGCCGTTCTACAAATTTTATTTCCTTTGAAATAGTTTCCTCTTCTCCGGTTCTCTAATTCACCAATTTGGCTTCTAAACCAATACAAATTAACCCATTTTCATTTAATGTAAGAATCACAGAACTTAATTCACTGTATAAATCATCTATTTTCCAAATTAACATTGCTTTTTCTTCATCAGTTTCATAATGTGTATGTAAGCTGAAGCATGATATAAGGGTTGAAAGTAAAATTGATCTTGCAAGAGAGGAAATTGAAAAATGCCTAAAAACTGATGTTAAAACTATTGAAACAATCCCTACATTAATTAAAATTTATCCATTTAATAATCTTAATGACGAAATTATTCATAGGATGACGAGATTACTTTATTTAGGTAAGGCTCAAGGTTTCTTAGTTAAGATTCATAACTTAAAAGATGCTATTAAACTTTCAAAAAGAAGCACCTATCTTAGAGAAATATATTGTGTTTTATTAATCGATAAAGATCAGGTTATTGAATTAGTAAAACTGTTAAACCCAAGTATCTCGAATACCATACATCTCAATAAACTCGAAGAATTTATAGATATAGCACCAAACGTTCAACTCTTTAACCAACCTTTATCAACAAATTTATCATTGGTTACTTTAATCATTGTTCCAATTCAAACATTATTAGAGTATAGTAACGAAGTCATAAAACTACCTTATGTAACGTTTACGAAGCAATACACTGCTCTAAAAAAGAAATTAGATATAATGGAAAAAGGTGTGGAGAAAGGCATTAATGAACTTTTAATGCATTTAAAACATGGTTTTAAAAGAATGCCTTGGCTCGGATTATTTAAGGAGCATATTGGTGATTATATTGATTGGGCATTTTCTGATTTTAGGACATGGGGATTACACTTTATTCATAAACATGAAGGAAAAGCAGACCCTTGGTTAGCTCGTTCGTGCGTGAATTTATTAGAAGTAAAAGAGGGAGAGACTATACTTGATCCCTTCTGTGGTTCAGGAACGTTTATTGCAGATGCTCCATTGATGGGCATCAATGCTATTGGGGTGGATATAAACCCACTTTCAACTTTAATTGCTAAAGTAAAATCTAAGCTTATAGAAATACCAGTTTCAGAATTAAAAGATACTATTATTAAAATATCGGAAAAAAACCCAGTAAATATAATTATCGAGCCAGAATTAAAAGAAAAAATCTATGAGCTTAGAAAAGGTTCTCTAATAAAAGAAAAAAATATTAAAGAAATTTTATTTATGAAACAATTAATTGATAATATAGCTATTGATGATTTAATAAAGGATTTTCTTTATGTTATCCTAAGTCGTTCTATAACCGAGATATTTGAAAAAAGAAGATTTACTAATGCAAGTTTATTGCAAAATTTTCTTAAAGATGCTGTTACTTTTTATTTATACACCTACGCTTCTCAACAAATTTTGAGCAAACTTGACATTGAGCTCAAAGGTAGATGTGAAGTTTATACTGGAGATTCTCTTAACATCCAATCCGTTATTAATGGGACGCATATTAGTGGAGTCGTCACATCACCCCCTTACTTTGACGCCTTAGATTATGTAAAGCCTTCTGAACATTCCATAATTCTCCTAGGATTAGGTAATGAAATAAAGGAGCTTGATAGTAGGATGATAGGCTCTAAATCACGAGTTAGTTTATTAGATTTTGAGGTTCTTAATGAACTGCCCGAATCAAGCCAAATTTTAATTAAAGAGCTCGATGAAATTGTTTAATTTTGGCAATTAAGAAGAGAAGAAAAGTTTTTATTTTTTATGTTCTTTAAAATCTCCTACTGTTTATTACATTCATGAAAGATTTTCAATAAATCTCTAACATAGTTTTTTACTCTTTTGTATATGCTGTACTACTCCAAATAGAGATGAAGCGATTGCAAAGATCCTGACAAGTAAACTTATTCTTTAGCGACTCTTAAACCTTCATCACCAACACTTATACTATCAGTTCGATGATAAGTTATTGAACCAATTTCGAATAGCCTTTGTGCGATTCTCATCACTTCTTCAGGACTCATTTTAAATTTTTTAGAAGCAAAAGAAAGTAGCTCAGCAGTATTAAATGGAGGATTAGGATATTCTTCTATTTTTTCTTCGTTTAATTTTCGAATTATTACCTTTTGATTATATTTCAACCATTTGAAAACCCTTCTTTTGCATTTAAACGGTCCAAATACCAACCCATCTAGATCTGGAGCTGCTAGCTGAATTGAGTAGATTTTTTCCTGTTCTGTTCTTTCTACTATAAAACCAAGTACAGGAGTTTGAACTCTGCCTGTAGAAAGAGTCTTTTTATTAAATTTGACTTGAATAATTTCACTTAATTTGAAGCCTATCCATCTATCTTTAATTCTTCTAACTAATTGAGCTTTGACTAAATTTTCATCTATTATACTAGGATTCGATAACGCTTCATTGATTGCTTTAACTGTTATTTCATGAAATCTAATCCGTTTTATATTGTTATTAAAAGGCTTTAAGAGCAAATAAATATCCCAAGCTATCTTCTCTCCTTCTCTATCAGGATCGGTACCTATTAGCACTTTATCAATGAAACTAGCTAACAATCGTAATCCTTGAATCACATCGTTTTTTTCTTTGAAATCACTAGCTTTACAGTAAATACAATATTCCTCATCTTCTTCAACCTTTTTATTACATCTAACACAAACCTTAATTGGAGAATATATTGGTATAAATTTGTTATCTTTAAATGCTACACCATAAAATATCCCCTCTTGTAAATTATGATAACGAACCAAATCTACGATATGGCCTTCGGATGAAACAATCACATAAAGAGAGTCCTTCTTAAATGCTTCATATGTTCTAAGATTATTGTATCTGTAGAAAACATGCTTTCCCATTAAACTTGCTATCGTTTTAGCTTTGGTTGGCGATTCAACTATTATCAATGCTGTATTTATCAAATTTTTAGGATTCGAAACAGAAGATGAATCTTTAAATCTCTTAACTTTTTCTCTATCTTCGTCTATTTCTTTAATAATCATATCTAAATTCAATTCATGAAATTCTTTCCAATCTACTTTAATGTCCTTAAACTTACAAATTAAATCTATATCATTTTTCATAAGATTGAACGTTCTTTCATCGTCTATGATCACGATGCTTAAACCACTTGTAAGTCCTCCAGCGTAAAGTCTACTTGTTCTACCACTGCCTTGAAGATAAACTGATGAATTAGGAATATAAAAAATAAAATTATTGTTTTCTTTATGATAGAGGATTTGGTTCTGTAATTGACCATTTTCTAAAATATTTATAAAATCATTAATTACATTTTCATTTATTCTTTTAAAATCAACTTTATATGGGAATATACTCTTTAAATAATAAATTATTTGTTTTATCTTTCTCCATTCTGTTCTTATATTAGACAAATTAATTTCGATTTTTTTTTCTTGGGTATCCCCAAGAATATGACATATATAACTCTTTCTGGCATAT
Source organism: crenarchaeote SCGC AAA261-N23 (assembly GCA_000375685.1). GTDB lineage: Archaea > Thermoproteota > Thermoprotei > Gearchaeales > Gearchaeaceae > AAA261-N23. The sequence goes on along the minus strand of AQVQ01000005.1, from coordinate 24,331 downwards.
CTAATCCTATTACTAAGGGGCTTCTTATTGAAGCAGCACCTATTAATACATCAATGCTGCCTGCCTCAAATTTATGAATAATACTACTTTTCCACCTGAGAAGATCAAGTGCTTTTATTCCTTTTTGATTTAGAAGATTTACCAAATACTTTATATATTCTTTACTATTTCTTTTAGATACATAAATTATACAACCACCGCCTAACTTTTTAATTAGCTCTAGAAGCAATTCTTCAGTGCTGAGGTTTGAATTAGGCTTAATATAAGAATTTGTAACTTTCCTTTCAATTTCTATATTTAAGCCGCTTGGTATGCCTAAAATTGAACCTAAAACAGGATTTATTCTTACTACACCACTAATTATTATTATTTTATTTTTTATCTGACTATTAATTTTTTCTTTAACATCTTTTAAATTTTTATCCTTATATGAAATGTTTATAATTTCATTTATAATAACTTCATTCATATCTAATATTTTCAATATTGTATAAATAAATTTTTTAGAAATAATATGGACATCATCTATCAAAATTATATCAAATTTTTGGGTTATTTCTATCTTCTTAGTTAAGGAACTCTTCGTTGTTATGACTATCTTAGCATCATTTATTCGTGAAAGATTAACTTCCTTTTCATACTCGCTTAATCCTGAATGATATATCATAATTTCATTTTCGTTAATTATTTCTGTTCTCTTAATTCTTTTATACACCTGCTCAACTAAAAGTCGAGTTGGAAGTACTAGAATTACCCTTTTTTTAAGCTTAATTGCAGAATATAAAGCTAATGCTATCAATGTGGTGGTTTTACCACTTCCTACAGGAGCAGATATTGTAAAGTTTATTCCTTGAAGAAACTTTCTACACCAAAATTTTTGCAAACTCCACATACTTGAGTTTGTTAACTTAATGAATATTTTATCAATTTCATCTAATTCATTCTCAATTCTTTTAATATTATAAAGTAGGCCATCTTGTTTTTGCCTAAGATCTAAGGAGCAAATCTCACAAACCTCTCCCTTTTCAAGCTTTTCTGAAGTTATATACCCTTTTTCACAATTCGGGCATAAATTTTGGAATAATGCTTCAATAGTCATGAACTTTTATCATATTGCTCTAATCAATGATCCTAGGAAAGCCTCCAACACTATATATGAAATTACTAAAAATGATTTCTCGATATTTACTTTAAATTCTTCTAATTTTAGAATTAAGCTAATAAAAGTGGTAGCAACAGAAAAGCAAATCCTTTTGACTCTTATATCTTCATTTGTAGCAAAGATAATTAATTTTGGTCTGATATCATTACTAAAAGTATCCCTTGTTGTGTATTTTCTGTTTAACGAAATGTAGTAAATAGGATCACTATACACATAATATTTTATTCTATGAATAAAAAAAGTTTAAAGAGATAAAATTTAAAATGGAAAATACAAATTCAGAGATTTGGAAAATCAATAATACCAGTACGTTTAATAAAAAAATTATGCTGACTTTTCTCATAGCTTTAATTTATGAAGATTAAAAGCTTCAAAGACTTCAAGAAGTCATATTGAAGAACCAACTAGCTTCTTCATTAATGTAATAAATGAAATAGATAATTATGCCTATTTCAAATGGAAGTATTGCATAACTAAGATAAAGACTTATTCCTTTTTGGGTACAATACGGGCCCTCTTTTCTTTCAGAATTTATTAATAAATTTTCTTCTACTGCTCTGGAAATAAAACGTAAGATTAAGAATTAGTCACATAAAACCGTTCAATATCTCAAACGGTAAAATACAAGGTGCAGACAAGTCTTCTAAACCTTTCACATAAGCTTCTTTTAAAAGTAGAGCTTCTTTACTATACTCCTCATTTGCGAACCACTTTATTACAACTGAGGCATCTATGACTGCCAATTCTTTTCACGCCATTCTCTTATAATCTCCTCAGACTTTTTATCGCCGTAGTTTAAGAAGAATTCATAGGATTTAACAGAAGCCTCAGAAATCCTTTTATAATCTTTCTTTATTCTCTTTTTCCTTTCTTCTTCCTTTATAACTTCTTCTATCTTCCTCCTTATTACTTCACTCCAATTTATATAACTTAACTCATCCATTTTCCTCTTTAACTCATCATCTATTCTTATACTTATTGTTGGTATAAAATAATTTTACATTCGTAAGTTATAAGAATTACGATTACGTAATACATATATTATGAATAATTAGTGAGAAGTAGCTAGTTACTTTATTATTACAGAAGAATATTTTTTGTTTAAGAGTATGATGAGAGACTAACTGATATAATTATCTGAAATAACCGCGTATAACTGAAGAAGATATTAAATGATATAAGGAAACTATTCTTGCTACTATTATCCTTGGTAATTTATGCCTTTTTTAATTTCACATTATAATAAAATCTTATTTGATACTATCAATACTCTTTAGTTCTCACAAGAAGCTCCTTCAAACTACTCTCCACTAGGAGAACCCAGGGTCTAATGCATATAGAGGCTATTAATAACTGCTCATTACTAGTAATTCGTAGAGCAATCTAGTTGAATAATGCATCAATGCCTAAATTGCTCAAAACGAAAAGGAAGAACATTAGCATGATTGCTACTATACTCTTCTCCTTTTCTACTTAAATATTTTCACTTAACACTCCTTAATAAAATATCGAGCTTAGGAAACATTCTCAAAGCAATTTTCAGGATGTCGACCTACCTAAACCATGAGAAAAGCAACAACTCATAAAGATTATTAAATAAAAAATTTTAAAATGATAAAAGGAAGAAAATTTATAAATCCCAAATCAGATTGAAAATTAAATAAAAAAGTCCCGTGTGGGTTCCCATAAAGGGAATTGAAAGCTGGGCAAATAAGTTGATATCTGGTATTCAATAGGTATCCCATAAAGGGAATTGAATTTTTATCGTATAATGTAATTAGCTCATTCAATTTCTGTTCAATATTCCATAAAAGGAATTGAAAGATCAAGGTTAGATAAAGCAGAGAAATTAAAACTTATTTATATTGGCCAGAATTAAAGGTATAATAACTGAAGATGATAAAATACTAATCGATGGATATTTATTCAAAGATAACATAAAGTTATAAACAAGTTTTGTAATAGGTGCAGGTTTCACTGGTTACGATTTAGCTATTCCAGCTGATATAGTGCAAGGCTTAACTTAATCTTTCACGTACCGTTCCTGTTACTACTGCTGCTGGTCCTATTGAACTTAAAGCTGGAGAAGATCTATATATAAGTTTAGGAAATAAAATTTATCAAGTATCATATATAATTTATTACGGTTCAATTAACCTAATTTCCATTAGCTTTCTAAAAAACATATCAGAAATTATTATAATTGATTTTATTAATAGACATGGAACAATCATACTTTTATGATAAATAAAATATAAATGAAATTAATTATTTTTTAAATTATATAACATATTAACTTGATATTCTTTCAATTTGGTTAGTTTACGCTCTTAATTCCTGCTTTATCATAACAATAAATGAGTAGTTATGTTCAATATCATGGAATACCTTTTCGGTAATAAGTCGAAGAACATTAAGTAATAAAATTTAGAGGCATGCCTTAAGTAAAATGTTTATAAGCAATTCTTCTATAACTTTATCCTTTGAATGGTTTTCTTTGTAAAAGTAAAGATTAAGGGTGAGAAAGGTCTGTAAAGAATATTAGCTTATATTTATTAACTCTGTGTTAAGGCTTTCATCTATTATTATCATATGTTTGTTTGGTATAGTTTCCCATGGCTCTTTTGTTAATCTTTCTGAGGCTACAATAACAGCTCTCTCATCTGAAGCTAGCTTCATTCGTATTAATTGAGCAGTCTTCTCAGAGAAACCTTCCAGTCTTAGCCCCTCACGAGGCCTGTTGAGATAAAAGAGGGTATAGTAGCCTAGGCTCTCTTTAGCATATCGCAAAGCGTAAAACTTCCTCCCGTCACTAGCAATAAAGTTCAAGGAACTGTAGCTAATGTCATTAGCGTTGATTTTATCTATAGCTTTTTTAACTCCCTCTACAAAATCATTTGAACTGTTAGATTCCTGAACTATTAGGTGAAATAAAGTTTCAGAATCAGTAACACCTTCAAGGTCTCGATATTCTGAGGATAAAAGTTCTAAAACCTTATTCCTATCACGAATGACTCCGTTATGAGCAAAAACATAGCCTTTGTAGAGCCATGGATGCGTATTCTCCAGTTTAGCTCCCCCATGTGTAGCTTTCCTAACATGAGATACTATTATAACTCCAAAAACATTTTTAGCAAGCTTTCGTGCATCTTTAGACATATAGAGAGGTCCTGGCTCTTTGTGCAAATGCCAGCCATTATCAAACCATGCAATACCCCATCCATCAGGGTTTTCAATGGAGAGTTTTTCTAAACTTTTCTCAGCTTCGTAGAAGCTAAACTGGACATTAACTTCTCGATTAGCATATAAGCCAAAGAGTCGACACATATGTATCCTATATAGATAAATAGTTTTAAATCTTTATTTCTTAATTTACAATCTTATGACGATAAAATCTAGGTTTTTAAACGAAAACATAGCAAAGATTTTGAGTATTTGCTAAATAAATTTTATAATACCGAGGTCCTTTCAGCTTTTTCTTACCGTATGTGGTTATTCTTTTAAAACTCTACGCCTTTTAATTTCATTGACTTCAACCACAAAGTTCTTAATTCTTTCTGGAAATTCCGGTGAATCAAGATAACCAATTTTTGCATAAGTATAAGCCTTTCCGTCATCATGAAAAATAACACTATCACCGCTGTATTCTTCCCGAAAAGCATTTAAACCCATTCCGCATCTACAGCCTCCTATTTTGCCACTTTGACCTAGTCAAACTCTTCCGTTGTCATCTTTCATAAATTTAATCATTCTATTTGCAAGAAAATTTTTTGCCTTTGAAATATGCTAAAATGTTCGAAATTTATAAATTTTCAAAATTATTAAAATAATATAAAATATCTTATTCAAAACTCGTTGAGAGATATATGTAAAGTTTTGCTACATTCTTCACATTAATTTTACCAGAGAGTCTACTTCGTAAAATTTTTAGTGAGAAAAACAATTTCAGACCAACTTCTCCCTTACCAAAACCTCCGTCTGCTATGGAGATTATATTTCCATTGATCCATGTGAACTTTTTCATCTACTGGTGTAAGAACTTCGCTTTCATTTATAAGATCGACTCCTATTTCTTCAAGAAGAACAGCTTCTTCGATATGTCCAATTCTACATTTGGCTGAGACTGGAATAGTGATCGTGTTCATAACTTTTTAAATAATATTCAGATCTGCTGTTCTAGTAACTCCTCAAGCCATTCTTACATCATATGGAAGCTTATCTAAAACCATCACACCTATAGCACCTGCATTTTCAGTTATTGCACCTGCGCCTCGTTAGTAACATCCATTATGACACCTCCTTTTAACATCGATATAATCCGTATTTAACTAGCGGGGTGCCTGTTCTAATAGGCATGGATTCTGAAGCACTCTCTTTTATGCGATCTCTACATTCTAGAAGCTCATAGATCAAATCTCTTAATTTCTTTAAAAATATGTACGAATCTATTAATCTCATAGCTTCAATCTAAAATACCATCCTAAAATAATTAATTTTTGTTGAACGTTCACTAAAAATTTTCTTATTCGTAAAAAGAACTCAAGCTAAGTCTTTAATAAAAATTGCCATAACGGTATGCATGTAATGTTAACATTATTTACTTTAATTTCATCCTCGTAATTCCACGTAATAATTAAAAGTTCGGGATTATCACTTTTAAACAATTCATAAGCCTTAATTAATGCTCTTAACTCTCTTTTTTCTATTTCATTTTTATTATTAGCATAAGTTACTTGAATTAGCTGTTTTATTCTTATACCATCTTTTAAAACAAAATCAACCTCATATTCTCTATTTTTAAAATAAAAAATTTGAAGCAAAGGATTGTAATTAATTTTTCTCATTAATTCAAGAAATATAGCATTCTCCATTCTTTTTCCAATATCTTCAGAAAATGCTAAAATATTCGTAATTCCTAGATCTGCAACATAAATCTTCTTTGGCCAACTTAACCTTTCCTTAACTTTTGTAGAATACCTTTCAACAAAAAATACATTAAGCGTTTCTTCTAGCTTTTCAACATAGTCATAAAGAGTTCTGTCAGTAAACGGAACTTTTTCTTTAAAAAACTTTTTTATGCTATTTACGCTAATTTCTTTCGAAAAATTTTGAAAAATGAATTCAAATAAAAATCTTCCAAGACTAAGATTTTTTATTTTATGTCTTTCAACGAAGTCTCTGTAAAAGATTTCATCAAAGTAACTTCTCCATAAAAAATCTTTTTTCTCCTCATTTAACACAACTTCTGGATAACCGCCAATTGTTAAAAAATCTTTTAATAACTTTTGAATTTTTCCTCTACCTTCAAAAGTCCTTATATCATCTTGAAAACCTTTAGCTTTCAAAAATTCTCTAAAGCTGAAAGGAAATAAAAGATAAGTTATATTTTTTCCTTTTAATAAAGAAGAAAATTCCTTTTTTAAAATCTTTGATGAAGAACCACTTAAAATTACATCATAACTTCTATTCATAAGGGAGAGAACAAGGAATTCCCAATCCTTCATTTCTTGGATTTCATCGATGAATATTTTTTTAACCTCTCTTCCAAAAACCCTTGCATATATTTCAATAACTTTAAAAAAATTTTTACCAGAAATACCTCTAAAAGCAATATCCTGTAAATCAACATATAATTCGTCTCCCGCATTCATCCTCAGGAACCAAGTCTTTCCTGATTTCCTTGGTCCAACAATACAAGAAACCTTATCTTTAATATTCACCATTTTTAACTCTCTTTCTATTCCTTCTACTTTTCTTAATTTCAAAAAGAAATCTTCAATTAATTTTTCTTCCATAATTTTATCATAAGGGAAGAAATTTTTAAACTTTCTTCTTTCATATAAAACAATTTTTAGAATTAAATCGCTAGAAGATAATTATTGAATATAACCTTTTCGAATTGCTTCAATAAGTAAAGAATCTGATATAAAGTATAAGTCATCCCCTTTTTCTATGAATCCATAATACATGAGTTCTTTCAGATAATTTGATATTTGCTTATCACTTGCATTGCTTATAATTCTAAGACTTCTCTTTACTTCGCTCCATCTTGAAGGTCTTATTAATGTTTTCATAATTTCTATATATCTTCTTCTTGCTATTTGTCTAATGTCTAAAAATTGCTTGAACTCATTCGCTATTAATTTAGCACCTTCATCAATTGCTCTTTCCAAAGCATCACCATAACCCCTAGTTCTCAAATAACCATAAAAAGTAAGCCATCCTATGATTCCATCTAGAATAGAAACAGCTTTGTTTATTTCTTCTTCATCAACTTTTATTCCAGCTTGTTCAAATCCTATTTTAAGAAATTCGATTGATTTTTCTTTTGAAAGCTTTTTCAAATTTATTTCTACAAAGGCTCTTCCAAAAAGTGGAGCTTTTGGGTTTCCAATACCTAAAACCTTATCTAATAATCCAACTTCTGAACCTGCGATGAGAATCTTTATTCCCTTAACATAATCATATATATGTGCTAAAATTTTATCGAAACCTTTCATATACCTTAAATCTTGTGCTTCATCTATAGCTAAAACCACTTGCTTATTCTCTGCCCATTTACCAATTTCTTCAAGAATTTCAGCAATAATATTAATCTTCCTTTCCTTAAACTCCAATTTTAAACCTGAAATTTCTATGCCTTTTATCTTTGATAATATTTTCTTCAATGTTTTTTCTTTAAGAAATTTTTCTAGTTCCTTTGAAAAATATTGATAAAAATTCTCCGGTGTAAATGGTGTGCTAAGTCTTAGATCTATAAAAATATGCGGAATTTTTGTTTCATTTAACGCTACTCTCATCAATGAAGACTTCCCTGTTCTTCTCAATCCCTTAACCACGATCATCCTTGTATTTTGATCCAATAGTTCTTTCTTTAATATTTCAAGCTCACTTTCCATATTAAAGAATTCTTCTTTTCTTTTTTTAACTTCAAGCGAAAAATACACAACTTACACCCTCTGCTATTTACTTACACCCCCTGATATTAAAATTTATCTTCAATTCTTTCGTCTGATTCAAGTTTATCTAAAGTCTTAAGTAATTTTTGGAATAATATTATCGCATCTTTTAATATCATTAATAATGAAAAAATATTTCCTTAATTTGATTTTAATTTATAAATTTTTCTATTTTTTAAATGTGATTATTCCTTTTATTTTCAAATAAAAAATTTAAGTTAAAAACAAAAATGATTTCATGAGATATGAGATACACTTATACTAAAATAAATAAGACGATCACAATTTCATTACTGATTGTTATGTTAGTTTATGTGTTATTATTAAACCAGTTGTCAATAAAGTAAGTTCACAGGAAGTATCTCAAAAAGGACTTGAACTTTTGTGGGTAAAATATGGACCCGAATGGTGGCCAGCAGTAACTGTTCATGTAACATGTGTTAGAGGCACTACTGTTTATGTGATAGGCGATTCATATTTACTGTAGGAGTTATTGAAGCTAGAGACGCAAATACAGGAAAGCTATTAGACTTTTGGGCAAAGCCTTACGGAAGTTTTACAATTTTATATGATTGCCTTATATTGAACGATTACTTGTATGTTATAGGAATTGATCACTATCCAGGCAGCTGGGAGTGGCTTATTCTAAAGCTAACTTTAGATTTAAAACTGGTAGCTGAGAAGCGTTACAATCCATCACCTTACGAAGATGCTCCTTAATAACCCCTGTCTTCAATCCAATTTCCTTTGCTTTCTTTAAAATTTCAAGTCTTCTCTTTACTGGTGGAGCTCTAGGTTCAATTTTCATTTTAAATTCCTCATTCATAGTAGCTATGGAAACTTGAAGTATATTTGATCTTTATAACGTCTAAGCAAATCCAACTATATGCTAAGACATTAAGAATAAAAAATCATCCTGTTTTTTGCCTTTCATACATTACACCATTCAAGCGTGGACAGTTTTAATTCGTATTCTTATAAAGATGCACTAAATATAATATTAACTTTATACTAATATAAAATCATTCAAGAATGGCACTAATAATAAAATCTATACTTAAGAAGGGATTTTCTTTAAGTAGTGATATTAGTAATGTGTATCTAGAGGTTGATAGGAAGTACTTAAGTGAACAATATTCCATCCCCTCTTTACTAATTGCACAAAAAATATGGATCGCAGGAACGTTCTTAGAAGTTTCAAAAATCTATGGCGTGCTAAGTAAGGAAGAAACGGATGTTTTTCAAAAATATATAATTGGGAAACCTGCTAAATTCTACTTAGTTCCTGGTTTCCTGGTAACATATGATAGACTTTATCTTGACAAAGCATCATGGACATCACTTCATGACTGTGGAATTTTTCCCGAAGAATATCAAATAAAAGTACGACTGGAAAAAATGATCGCTATAGAAGCTTTAACACAGAAAACTCAGGAAACAGAATTATATCCTCACAGAGATATCATAACAAAGGAGGCCTAAAGCATGTCAATCGAACTGGAGAGTGTTATCGAAAAATACATATCTATTGCACAAAGGTATTACAATAATTATTTAGCACATAGAGATCTAAAAGAATTTGATAAAGCCTCAGAAGATTTATGGGGAGTAATAAATACTTCAGCATCAGTACTCAGTATATTATTATCTGGGAAACCCATAAAAGACCACAGCAATCTAAGAGAACTCATGAATGATATTGCAATAGAAAATCCAGAAATAGTAGAACTATATAAGGAAGCCGAAAGGTTACATGCTAATTTTTATCACAACTTTCTAACTGAAGAAAGCTTTAAAGATGCTGTAATTAAAATAGAAAATCTCATAACAATATTATCAGAGCTCATAACAAGAACTCTAAATCAGTACAAGAAACCCTAATAGTTACTGCACCATTCTTACCCTAAGTTTTTTGAAAAGCTTAAGCATATTTGTTTCTTTAATCATGGCATGTTTCAAATCCTTATAGGTATTCTACAAACAGGCTAAGGCTTCCCAGACAGCCAAGGATAAGTGGCAAGCTCCTTTCAATCCCTTTTTTAGTTTAAGTATTACTAGTAAAAAAACACAAATAGACTTGATGAATTCTTCTTTCAATCCTATTCTCAGTTTAAGAGTTTTTAATTTCGAGTATCTTCCTTAACCATGTACTTGTTCTAATCATGAAATCAGAGGTTCTTTCTAGTATTTTATTATTCAATAAATAATTGAAGCAATCATACTCTTTATTGAATTTCTTCTTTAGAATATCTAAAACTTCATTTTGATGCTTTGGCTCCTTGAATTCCTCAGCTATTTTTAAATATTCATCAGGAACTTGCAAAGGAAGTAAAGGCAAAGTTACTATATTTCTAAAGCTTTCATGTATGTAGTAAACGATGGGAGATTTAAAAGAACATAAGGAAGCTGCAATAACAAAGAAAGTGGTTTCAGGCTTGAATCCAGCTGTAGCTGAGATAAAAATATCGTAACCTTGCTTTGACTTATTAACAATTATTCTAACTACTTTGTCCAATATTTCCAATAATCCAGTTTCAAAATCCTTCAATGCACTTATTCCCTTTATTACAATTGGTTCGCTAACTATTCTAAAGTCTTCTTCTTGTAAGTATTCATAAACAAGCTGGGCACATAGCCTATTGTTTGCTGTATCTGTGCAATAGAGCGCTATTTCTATCGAATCTTTCCTTTGTCCATTACTTTCTATAAAGTTTAAAAATGAATTTAGTTCAGCTGAAGCTGCTTTTGGATCTTTTTTAATAAATTCATAAATAGCTTCATGGACTTCATTTCCTCGAGGAATGAAAGCCTCAATCCTAACTTGTTTTGCATCATTAGGACTTAATGAAGCCCAATCTTTCATTTCATATTTATCATAAATATCTTTATATTTTCTTTCTTCACTTGCTTTCCTTGAAAAGTTAGCCAATATAGAAGTACCTGTAGAGATTACATGAAAGTTCTTCATATTAAAGTAATTTATTCAATACTTAAATTCATTAAATCGCTAGACTCTGTTATACTTTTTTCAACCAAAAATATAAAATGAATTAAATATCATTAGCTTTCAGGGTTTCTTATCCAATTTAGAATTTCACATTTGTGAGATGGCACATAGCTTAACTCAATTTTTCCTTCTTCGTTAATTTTTATGTAGGTTACAGTGTTTTCTAGGCCACTATGTGCAAAGAAGTTCCTTTTTATATTTGATTTCTTTTTATCTTTGCATTCTCCTTCAGCTTCTTCACTTTTATATGAATAAACTTTTTGGAAAAGATCTTTAAGTAAAACATATTCTTTTAAAGGAATTCCTTTTTTCTTTGCGCATTCAACCAAGTCATTCATTTCTTCTAAATCTCGCTCCAACATTCTTGCATTAAGGCCAAGACCTATTTTCTTACTTTTGTAAAGCTTGGGGAAATGTTCAGAAATTATTTCAAAATTTGTTTGTTTATCTTTAACAATATCCTCCTTGAATTGTTTTAAGGAAGAATATAACGCTATAGTCAAAAGATAGTTGACCAACTCTAATCTATTTATTCCCAATCTTTTAACGTAAATTTTATTATTATTCAAATTTATGATTTTTTTATTTTCTACATAGTTATATATCTCCATTAAATTTTTTAGTAAGTCATTTTCATTTGCAACAAATTCTGTTAACTGTAAAAAGGCTAAAGGTGCATTATATTTTATTGCATTGAAAGCGAGCTTTGTTGTAGCTAGTATATCTTTATATTGTCCATAATAAGATTCATATTTTTTACCTAATTCCTCTTTCATATTGATGTCCTTTTCTAATAAGTTTGAGGGCTTAAAATCATCTTTCTTATAAGGCAAATCGAAAAATGTTTTCACATTATAAGGAAATATTTGAATTGGATATTCATATTGAGATGCTTCTCTTGTGGAGATAGGAGGGCAGGTAGCTATCTTGAAGTAAGGTGCTTTACTTTCATCCTTTGTTATTTCCTTTAGATTGCAATAAACTTGAAGTGTTCGCATTGCTTCCAACGTAGCTACATTGTATACATTTTGTCCAGCCGAGACGTCGACTATAACTTCCTCGCACTCTACAATTCTTTCCAGATTATTTAGTATTATAGAAGCGATTATGTTGTCTATTCCTCCTTCACATATAAGTGAATAATTTTTGTCAGCTGGAAAATAAATACCTATAGATGGAATTATCTCTACTTCAAAATCTATATTCCCGCTAACATTCTTCTCAAAAAAGCTTCTTAACTCACTGTTAAAACATCCTTTTAGTTTTGTTTCATTGTGTAACAAATCTTTGGCTTCTATTGCATTCTTTGTCAAAAAGGTTACTAGACTCTCAGGAGTAAGATAAATGATCTTCGAATCTTTTATATCTTCATACAACGCTAATGAGGATAAAGGCTTCTTATTATAAATCTTCGAATTTATTGTAAAGTTAGCGGTATAATAATTAAAACTGCCTATGACTTGAAAAATTAGATTAACCATAACTATTACATAAAACAAAAAATATTAACGCTTTTAATGAATTAATTACTTAATTCTAGTTCTGCCTAATAAGGGTACGCTAAGGGATGTTATATTCCATTTAGATATCTTAACGTATATAAGGGTAAAATGTAGAATAAATTTGTATTGTTTTACCTGACGTAGTTTAACTTTACTTTAGTTTAATTTTATGAATTTATAATCATCTGCTATTTTTTATATATATATATGGCGAAATACTTTCATGCAATTTCTACAGGAACTTCGATTCTTCAGAACTTCGTAAGAAATAACACAGAATTTGCAAAAAAGTATAGAATGGAAGACTGGTATAAATTAAAACCTTTTTCTGAGCAACAAAAATATATCGAGCCTTGCATAGCTAAAGGAAACGAAGTTCACGAGGCCTTATTAAAATATGTTAACGAAAATCCTAGGAAGGCCTCAGCAGAATTGAATTCTTTTCTTACATTTATTGAAACTTACGGTCATAGAAAAGAAGATGTGGAATTCTTATTATATTCAACCGATACAAACAATAATAGATTATGCGCGCAGATAACATACGAGTATTTGATTTCTCAAAATTTTAGAGCTGCCTATGAAGTTGTAGTAGTTAAGGATTTCGGAAGAGATTTCGAAGCTGGGCTCGTTAATTTGATGGAAAGGATTATAAGGATAATAAAAAGCAAGTCAGAGCAAGGTTATAGGGTTTATATAAATGCAACTGCAGGATACAAACTTGAAACTTCTTTTCTAGTCCTTGCTTCGATGCTTACTCTCAGGAAAAGACCTATTGTATATTATCAGCACGAAGCTTTTGAAAAGCCAATGACAGCTCCTACTCTGCCCATAATGCTTAGTGTTGTTTAAGTAGGCGATGAATATTCTGTAAGCGAAGCTTAAACTCAGAAGAGGATTGAAAGGTTAATTATTTTGTTTGGCTTGGGGACGCAGTGTTATGCTTAAACTCAGAAGAGGATTGAAAGAAAATAAATCGAGATTATTCAGATATTGCTTTTATTACTCTTAAACTCAGAAGAGGATTGAAAGTTATTCTTCCGGACGGTAGCGTTGTTGAAGCAATTCTTAAACTCAGAAGAGGATTGAAAGTTTACTTGAGATAATAACTGTTTTACATCTACATCACTTAAACTCAGAAGAGGATTGAAAGAGTGGCACATTACTACAAACCTGAACACCTTGATAAGTTGCTTAAACTCAGAAGAGGATTGAAAAACTCATGGTGGAGGAGTTAAAAACCAGCTATTTTCACTTATACCGCTAATAGAATTAGAATTAACCTCATCATTATAGATTTAATATCGAGGGGAAGTTTTTGAGAATGAATTAAAGCTGTCTTTTGAAATCATCATAAAAGTTACGGATTTTAACTTCTACAAAATTAACTACTCAATGCACATTCTTTAGAAAATTTATTTTGATTGGGCTTAAGGAAGTATCAAATCATATTTAAACAACATAATATTGTTAATATTTCTGTTTTTATTTTTTCAAATAAATGAAAAGAATCAACTTCTTGAAATAGAGAAGCTAAAGAACGAAGGAAGCCATATTTCAATTATTTGAAAAAGTTACAGATTGATTTATAAAGAATAATTCTAATTTTAGTTTTAACTTAAAAAAATTTTTATATTTATCAACTGTTATGATCTTATGAGTGTTTCTGATAAAGATGTGCCAATTTACGACTGGGCTGTTAATTCTGGAAGCAGGCTAAAAATTCATAGAACGGATAAATCAACAATCGCAAATATTTTAGAACAATTTCAATCGGTTGCAGATCCTAAGGAAGCTGCATTACTAACGATGATGTACATAAAAAGACAAGCAGGAAGAAGAGAGATTGATAGATTTGATGGAAATATGCTTATTGAAAGATTAGGCGAAATTTATAACAAATATTTTAAAGAACCTGAAAAGCTGAAGGAAAATATATTGAAGTTTTTAACACTGGTAAAATGGGCTTATGAATCTGATTTCGATAGAGAAATAAAGGATTTCAATGATTTCATGAACTATATTAGGAAAAAAGGTTAACATGTATTTTGATACATTTTACAATATAATTAAAGTCGCTGGAGAGTTAATAAATGAAACACCTTTAGCAATAAGAACAGGAACACAAGCAATCGGTGCTATTGATAACCCAATTGTTAGAATAAAAGGAGTTCCATATATCCCAGGAAGTAGTCTTAAGGGGGCACTAAGAAGTGAAGCTGAAAGATATGCAAGGAGCATAGGAGAGAAAATATGTGATATAATTAATCCAAACGGTCCTGATGGAGAATTAAAATTAAAAGAAAAACTAAAGGAAGAATACATTCCTTGTATAATTTGCAGATTATTTGGAGGGCCAACTATATTTTCAAGGATCAAATTTTACGATATGTTTCCATTGAATGGCATTTATAAAACATCTTTAATTCAAAGGGTTAGTATAAACAGGATTACAGAAGCTCAAACCCCGGGTAGATTGTTCGATGTTGAATTTATAGAACCGGGAACACGCTTTGATTTCAGGCTAGAGATTGAAAATTTTAAAGAAGAAGAACAAAAAGAAGCAGATATTTTAAAATTCATTGTAAAACACTTGATTGAAGGTAATATAAGCTTAGGAGGTATGAAAAGTGTAGGTTTCGGAAAAATTCGACTTTTAAAAAACACAGTCAATGTCAAAGAATATAAGTTGAAGAATGGAGAATTGGTTGAGAATGTCATAACTAGCTCATTTTTAAGTGGGTTATTGAAATGAGCTGGGCATCTCATTCAAGAATTTTAAGAAATATTGAAATTGGATTTAAATGTGAAAATTACGAACCTTTAAGAATAGGTGCAGGCAGGAGCAAAACTCCTATGTCGCCTGTTGATCTCCAAGTACTTAAAATATCTTTAGGAGAATTGACGGGAATTCCATATATACCTGGTAGTAGCTTAAAAGGAGTATTCAGAGCTACGGCTGAAAAATTAGCAATTTCTCAAGGATTAAATGTTTGTTACATGGGCGAAGGTTGCAAGAATGAATATGACAAAGAATTGCAGAATGTTGTTAAGATAGGAAATGAAGAAGCTATTTTAGGTGTTTTATCAAAATATTGTATAATTTGCAGATTATTTGGTACCGCTTCATATTCAGCACATATAAAAATAAATGATGCTTATCCAAGTAAAGAAGAGTTACCCACAACGTCTGTTAAGACAGGAATAGCTATAGAGAGAAGATCTGGAGGAGTTAAGAAAGGTGCATTGTATCAAGTTGAGTTTGTCAATCCAGGCGGTAAGTTTTATGGTTCATTTATCTTGAATAATTTTCCAAACTACGGCATTGGCTTGTTGGCTGAAATAATAGAACAAATCAATCAAGGTTATATCAAAATAGGTGGATTTAAAACTAGAGGATTCGGTTCAGTTAAAATAACAATTGAATCTTTGAAAGGTAGAATCCTGACTAATAAAGGATTCTTAGATATAAGTCAGGTTACAGCACTTGGACCCCTAGATGAATTGGATGAAGAGATATCTATAGATCCGAAAATTCCAAAAAGTTTGTTAGAAAATTCAAGAGTTGTTTGGAATAATTATTGTAATAAATCTAAAATAAAGAAATGAGTCAAATAACAGTAAAGATAAATAGAAAAGAAATAACTTCTAGAACAAAAAGATTAGAAGGACGCTTCGATATAAAACTTAAACTAAGAGCAACTACAAAAGGATATATTTTTTCTAGAGACGTATTCTTTGAATTACCAAAATTTGAAGACTTTATTAAAATGATTAAGAATGTTAAAGTTAAAGCAAAAATTGAAAACAAAGATATAGAAAACTTAGTTAATTTTTATGATAAAGAACTTGAAAAATATAAACAAGTTCAAAACATTAAGAATTTTGCAACCTTAAATAATAAAAAGATTATACCTGCTTCATCTTTTAAAGGAGCTACTAGATCAAGAATAGAGTATAAATTCATTCCATATAAAATAGGAAACTCATATTACTCTAATTCTTGCTTCAGTGTTGTAGGTAACTATGTTAAATATTCGATGGATCATAAGGACTTCTGGTCTGATGAAGTTCTATTATATAAACAGAGTTGCAGATACGATGAAGAAGAATCACCTTATGTTTGCATTGTTTGTGATATGTTTGGAGCCCCGGGTTTATCTTCAAGATATTATTTCTCTAACTTAGTATTAGAACAGGGAGGAGTTGAAATATTAAAAGAAAAGAATGGAATTGAAGCGATAAAGCCTAACTCGGTTTTTAAAGGCGAAATAATAGGAATTAACGCTAATTTCGTGGAATTGGGAATATTGTTTGCAGGTCTAGAATTATATAGCGATATCCCTGTACTGATAGGAGCGTTCAAATATCAGCACATACCTAAACTCAGAAAGCCTTTATTCAGGAATAATTTTGAATTTGGAACTATTATGTTTGAATTAATTGATTACGAACCTAAACATATAGCAAAGGACGTAAATGACCTGATCAGTAAAGCTAAAACCGAATTAGAAAATAGCGAATATAAAATGAATCTCGAATTGGGGAAGATAAAATGAATAAGATGAAAAAAGAAGAGTTAATCAATAAATTAAGCAATGCGTTATTGACAATTTCGGTCCTACCTGATATGACTGCATTGAAGAATGAAAAGAGCAACTTGGGAATATGTGGATTTGCCTTGATTAAAGAAGAACAAAGAAATACAATAATCGCATGGAAGCATGAAAAAGGCGATGAGTACTCCATTACAGAAATAGATACCAAGGATTACGAAGAAAAATATCTTCATCACTTGTTTGGCAATGAGGATAAGAAATTAAAAGAATATTTTGAGAAATGGAAGTTATAAGAGGCTTTATATTACCTAAAAGAGGAAAAGATGAAAAACTTTTGAAGATTGCAGAAATGTTTAAGATAGAGACTCCCATATTGAGAGCTAAAGATGAATTAGCTAAATTTGATTTGAAGCTAGACGATTTAGATGTAGTATATCCTTATTGTTTTAATATAAACGAAGACAAAGGAACGATTAGAACAAGAGAATGGCTAAAAACTTTGTTAAAAATATTAAAAACCTGAATTTTTTCCTTTAAATAGCTTATCCAATATCTTATGTTTATATATTGTGCGGGCCTAATAAGCAATAGTTAAAGGAGATATTCTATTGAAGAATAAAGTTAATTATCTTTTTTCGTATTTTTTCTTCATCGAAAACATTGATCGCGTTGTTATTATTATCAGTAACTCCTAAATAAATTATAAAACCATTAACTGTGATATCATTATTTATTTGATTGATCAGATTTACATGTTCACTTAATTGATTAATATCTTCGTTATCTAGTTTTTCTTTCATTTTGCATTCTATAACGATTCCTTTTTTTACACCAATATTTTTTTCTACTATGCAAATTAGAATATCTATCTCTTCAGTTCCGTTTATGTTTTTGGGAACAAGTATACTGTGCAATATAAAAGCATTAGGTATAAGATTTCCTACAATTTCTCTGATTTTTAAATAAGCCAATATCTCAAATGATTTTTCTGGTTTCTTTATTATTCTATCAAAAAGCTGTTTATCCATAATAAAAGAAGACTTTAAATTCTTTAAGGTGGATCCGCAATCTGGACATTTTTTTATATCATTTAGATATATTCTTTTGCAATTATAGCATAGTTCGAATTTTTCCATATATTCAAATCTAGTTTTGGCGTAACTATCTTGAGAATTAAAACTTTCATAATATTTTTTAGCAATTGAGTCTAAAGAATCAAGCTTGATTATAATCACATTATCTTCTATATTATTATGTCTATACTTATAATCATCGTTTATTTTAATATTCTTAAATAATTTAATGTCATCAATATTTTCTTTAGAAAACAGAAATTTAGTAAAATCCCAGTAATAATTTAATATTATATGAACATCCGTTGCATTTCTTTCTATACATTGAGTTATTATTTGCTCGATATTTTCTTCAATGTTGAATAAAATTTTATAAAGGAAAAGGTTGAGCTTTTCAAGCAAAATAATTATTTTTGATTCTCTTATTTCTGAGATAATTTCATTAAATTTTTGTAAAATTTCTATAATGTAATTGATATCTAAAACATTTATTATTTTCTCAATAGAAGTTGTATAATCG
Source organism: crenarchaeote SCGC AAA261-N23 (assembly GCA_000375685.1). Lineage (GTDB taxonomy): Archaea > Thermoproteota > Thermoprotei > Gearchaeales > Gearchaeaceae > AAA261-N23. The sequence continues at coordinate 5,549 of AQVQ01000005.1, read as the reverse complement.
TTTTTGGCTATTCTAAGATTTATTTCTGCATTTGGGTTTTTTATATTTTCTATAAATGGGATATCGTTTATATCAATGTTAACATTTATGTTATTTTTAGTATTTGGACTATTAATTATGTATTTGAAATTTTCTGAAGTAAAATTCTCTATTATTTCGGCTGGGGCATTTCCATTATTTAATTTTGAAATTGTTGCATTAAATAAGAAATTTAAGAGAAAAATTAGTTCAAAATAGGTTATCTTATAATATCTAGGATTTAGCATGAATTAACCATTCAATGAACTCGTTTAGATTCTTAGTTTCTATTTTTTTGGCTAAGAGAATACTGATATTCTCTAGTATCTCTTTATCGTCAATAGGAGTTTTAAAGGTTTGTATATACACTATTGAATCTTTATCTATCGTTAATCTACCATATCCCCTACTTTTAGCTCCTCCTATATTAAATTCTTCCATTTTTAGTAAGTATTTTAATGTTCTAGCAAGAAGCATTGCTTCAGGACTTATTCTTTCAACATTATCAATGATTATCTTACACCTAAATCTAAGATTGGATTCTAAGCTTTCTATCGAAAATAATCTCTCAGGTGCAACTACCTTATTTTTTCTCTCAATACTCGTGCTTGTGTAAATGTTTGTTTTGGGCTCGTCGATAAGTAAAAGATCCCCAAAAAGCATTTTCCCAGATACTCCTCTTGAACCAAATAGTCTACAAATAGGGCACTTTAAAGATAAGTAAAGTTCTTTCTTAGTATCTTGAGATAGTTCTTTTAACTGTTCTTCGTTATATATATTCTTCAAAGTATCTTCTATGTTCACTTTTTCCAAAAATTCGGGATAAATCAATTTTTCTATTTCTTTTTTGGAATGCTTATCTTCCGTATGGTAGGCTACTATCTCTTCTATTTCTTGATTTTCGAAATTAATACTCTTTGCTATCTTCGCGGCTAATTTTCTAAGAGCACCTTTAAAAGATTCAGCAGGAATTGCAGGTAACAATTTTCCATTTACATTTAACCAAACTATCCTCTTTAACGTTCCTTCTTGAATAGAGCCTACATGAATTCGGGATTTCGCTACAAGCTTTAAATCTAGTATGTACCGCTGAATTAGCTTTTCTAAGTATATGTTCTCAGACATAGTCGATCACCTTAAAATGATTTATCCCTACATGATTAAACGGAGAAATCCCATGAAGTTCATAATTCACGATTTCATCGATTGTCTGCTCGTTAAAATTATTGGTTTCAAAGAAAAATAATGAACCTTCTTTTGCCCCGTAAAAAATAGGCTTCGAAATCGCATTGCCCTTAAAGAAGCTGAAACCTGAAACCTTTGTAATACCTGTAAGTATTTTAGAATCGTTGTTTATGAATATCTTCTTCTTCAAATTAGGTAAATCCAAATCGAATTCAGAATATAAGCCACCATCTTTAATTGATAGTTTAAAGGCCGGCGAAATAGCCTTAATAATTATCCTGTCTGAATTCAATATTTTTTTAATCCTCTCTTTATTATTTTCTTTATAGTCTTCAACGCTGATTTCAACCTTTCCTAAACCTCTACTTATTCCTCTACCTATATGGATTTCTTTTATCTCCTTGATTTCCTTTACTATCTCATCTTCACAGATCATTTTAGATATAAAATTTGTGCCAGGCTCTATTCCAACATAATTATAAAGCATTCCTATCTCAGAAGCCTTTATCTTTTTGGATATACCTACAGCCTCTAAGCTCACATTACTAATTTTAACTTCTCTTATTTGCTTGCCATCAACTATTAGGGAGCCTGACAGGGATTTTATCGTTCCTTTATGGCCTTTTTCGCAACAATTGGGGAACATTTTTTTAATTTCGATATTTCCTTTTTCGACAAATTCTCTGTATCCATCAGATAGAAAAATGTAGCTGTTTTCTCCTAGCGATTTGCAAAGCTTACACTTAAATAAAAATGGATGAGCAGGTTCAGATATTTTGCCATCAATGAATGGGTATGCGGGGCCGATAATTAATTTTGGATCGTATGTTTCTTTTAGAATATTTCTATTACCTCTTCGGTATAGTTCAGCTATTAAAGCACCTCTTATTGTGAATCCTGGAATGTAGCTAAATTCATTATAAAGTATTCGGCCTAATTGTTTGCTAGTAATTATTAATGGTGACTTAATTTTTAAGTTGAGATAATAGGATCTAGCCACTTCTTATCGCCTCTAAAATTTCTTTAACTATAGGATCCTTGAGATAAGTTTCAGGTATTTGTGAATCTTTTCCTATCTTAACCTCAACAAGTCCTGCTTTGCCGAACCTTTCGTAGTTCATTTCTACAATTGAAGCTAAAAGAAGTCTCATTTCATCTATGCTTACATCATAGCACTTTACTTTAGATTTGAATTTAGTACCTATGGGCAAGTATTCCGCTTTAAATAGACTTCCTTCTTTTACTACTTGATACTTATCATCTATTCTTATATGTGTCAATATCTCTGTGTTCGTCTCCAAGTATGCATCTTCTACAAATATTTTAGAACTTTTGTTAGGAGCACCGAACAATTCGCATATAATATCGCTTCCTTTATTGTTTATCATTGAAGGATTAACGCTATAAGCGTTTACTTGAAGCTTTAAGAGATGCGCAATCCTTATAGCAGAAGTCCTAAGAACCCCTTTAATGGTGGAACCTGGAATATATACCATTTCTTTTCCGTTTATATTTATCTTTTGAAGGGGAATATCTGCAGCAATGCTTCTCAACTTTGTTCCAATATTAAGCTTTTTCTTAACTTCTAAATTTAAATTTATTATTGCAAAACTCATATATCTCCACCTCCTAAAATCTTTAAAGCCATTATAAGATCATAAATATTAAAGTATAATTCTTTGTTTGTATTTTGTTCATTCATATATAACAAATTCTCTATTAAATTTTTATATATAACTGAATCTTCGCTTATTTGCTCTTTGTTTTTTGGCGATTGTTTATAGGTATATAATATTTTAATTTCCAATGAATTATCGGCATAAACACGTGTTTGCATTCCATCTAACGCAATTCTTTTGATTTTATTTAGAGTTTCAATACTATTCTTTTTTTCACTTGTTATTTTCGTTAGTATATTTTCTATAAGCTCCTTTACATTCTCATACTTTATTCCTAACTGTTGTAGAATAGGCTTAAGCAATGAATATAAGGTGATATACTCTTTTGTTTTAACTTCATCTGTTATAGGAGGCATTCCAATAACATAAGGCCTAACATATTGGTAAGATAGCTTAACTCTATCTAAACTTTTAAATATGCTCTCAATATTTTCTTTAAGAATAAAGCTTCCGTTTGCCGCATAAAAACCTACAGCGCCTCTAAATTCTGCGCCTGTTTTTTCTATCTCGCCAGTAGTTGCTTTATATGCTAAATCTCTACATTTGTTCTTAACTATTTCATCTAGTAATTCACCACAACTTTCATATAACGGTATTAAAGGATGTTTTGGTTTAGCTGAGATTATAGCGATTGATAAAGTAAGTCTACAACCTGTGTTAAGATAAAATTCATTTCCTAAGTATAAAGCGAATGGTATAGCGAAGCTTGAAGGCATTAATAAAGCTCCATCATCTCCTCCTAAATACATAATGCCTAAAATTAATCTTAGATAATCTTCCTCACGTTCTTTCTTATCAAACATATTAAGGAAATCGTGTACTGCTTTCTTAACAGACCAGTCTATTCTAACACTTCTTTCATGAGCATCTGTAATGTTTATGCAGGAAGCCATGAATGAACCAATAATGTTGCCATCAAATCTGACAATCGAAATATTTGGATATTCTTCAATAGGCCCACCTAACTTATCTGCACTTACACCAGAAATATAAACAGGAACATCTGTTAATATTGTTCCCGCAATAGAATAAGCTTTTTCCAAACCGATTTCTCCTTCTTTATTAATATAGTATAAAATTACTCTGGTCATGAAGTGAATATTTCCACCTATATCAAATTTCTTTTTACAAATTGTGCATACTGGTTTCCCGTCCATTATTTTTTGATCTTTAATTTCTGCAGGCCTACTTCCGCACGCTTCACAGAATTTAAATATATTTAGCTCAACGTTTCTTAAGGATTGTCTATGAAGCTTTTTAAGCGCTAAATCTAATTCTAATTCTTCATTAATTTTGCGGAAATCATAATAAAATGGTGCAGAACCTACAATTACTTCTATCAGATTGCCGAACTTCTCATTCGTTAAAATATCTATTAAACTCACAGGTATTACCAACGTTATATTTCCTCCTCCAAAGTATAATATACATTCAGGGGGTAGGCCCAATTCGATCAGTCTTAGAGGTATTCCAAAATAAGTTAAAATATCGACTATTCTACTGCTAGCGTTTATTATTCTCAATTCGTTACTTTTTATAAAGCTTTGAATTGAACGTAAATCTATCCTTGCTAGACGCAAATTAGCAGAAGCAACTTCGTTGCTAATCGATACTTTCTCGGTAATTCTTTCAATATTTTTACAAAAAGCCTCTGTAAGTTTAAATCTTATATCTATTGGAATTTTTTCCCAAAATTCCCATTTATCATAAACTTCTTCAATTTTCTCCTTCCCAAATTCTTTAATATATTTTAAGATTTCTTTGGCTTCAGGACTAACCGCAACATAGCTAAAAAAATAGTTTTTAAGTCTATCAATGCTACTAGCTATTCTATCAGCTAGTTTAAAAATTTGCAAGATTTTGTTAGAAGATTCAAATTGTTTTTCTTTACTCAATAAATTACAAGCTTCATCAAGTATGGTCTTTGCTTCTCCTTCTACATATGACTCAAGAATTTGCTTCAAGATTGCTGCAGAATTCTCAGCATGCTTGTACCATTCTCTAATTTTAAACTTTCCTATATCATGGAAGAGGCTTATCAGCCTTAAAGCTACGATATCCTTTTCATTTAGTTTTTCTTCTATAGCTATCGCTGAAGCTAAACCTGCTACAGTTAGCATATGAATAATCAATGAAGAAGCATTGGCACCTATTCTAGTATCTGCGGGAAAATCTAGTATATTAAAGAGCTTTTCATTGTGTTTTCTGTTTTCATTGAATATTTTATAATATTTTTTTATAATTTGTGGGTTTTCTTTATTTATCAAAAACTTTGAATATTCGTCTATTCCTTCGTATGTATAGAGTCTTGTCTCTTCATTATTAAGTAATTTCTCTATATAATATTCTGGAATTAATGGAGAAGGTATTACATTAGGTATAGGATCTAGATATAAAATAGATTTCAGTTTTAAAATAAAATAGTTTAAAAAGATATTAAAAGATTTAGCATTATTTATACTCTTACTTTTGTTAAATTCTTTGAAAGTTTTGATTATATATTCTATTAGACCTATATATTCATTTAATAATTCATTTGCACGAACTTCATTTATTCTTTCTGCATAGATTGGTTTTTCATCTTTTCCTCTTTTAGGTAATATAAAGCCTCTTATAACTTCCATTTCTCAAAATATTCTTTTAATTTCTTATCCTCATTGCCAAACA
>AQVQ01000004.1 GCA_000375685.1 crenarchaeote SCGC AAA261-N23 | reverse complement strand
AATACGTTCCTACAAAACATTTAACAGCTGTACATATTGAAAAGGTTCATTATAAGATGATGAGTTTTGCGGAAAAGAATACCAAAATTCTGATGTCTTGATAAAGACTTTAACAGGTGTTTTAAACTGTTGGTATACCTTGCTAACTTATTATTTCAATATAAGAATTAAAAAATTAACTATGCTTTACTAACTTTTCTCACACCTTTTCCTTTAACAGGCATAAGCACAAAGCTTACCTTGTCCTTATAATGGTATTCTCTAAACCATGTTTTACAGTTGGAACAATCATATCTTTTAACGTGGAAAATACCATAATTCCACTCTTTCGATATAGCCCTTACTTCAGCACCACAATTAGGGCACTTTACCATTCTTTAACTAATTATTATGCAAAAATCTATTTAAGTCTTCAGCAAATCCAAAGATATCTGTTTAAAACCAATTCTTTTAATTCGCTAAGTTTTACAAATATTAAATTAAATCTTCATAATGCTCCTCTTTCTTTTAAATTTGTTAAATGATTCGATATAATATGTTTTAGATAAATGTGTAAGAGCATAAAATTTAAATTTTTTAAAAATTTAAAGTATAGTATGAGGTTAAGCGAGGTTTTTCCTACGTATCCCATACAAGTTGTAACTCCCAGAGGAAGCAAAGTTAAAATAGCTACGAGGAAAATTTACGTGGATTTACCGCACGAATTTTGGAATTTTATATCAGAAATCCTCCAAAAATAAATGAATCTAAAAGTCCTCAAGAAACCTTTCGAAAAGAATTAAAAATTTTATTCTGATAAAAAGGATAGAATAACTTTTAACAACGTTTATCTTGGAAAATTATTGCTTCATCCAACAGCGTGGACTACGAAGCTATTGCTAAAACTTAAAGTAATTGGCCTGTTTTCCTTGAATATTTGGAATATAGTTCAAGAATTACAAGTCTGCTTGTAGTGAAGCGCTGCATAATCAATCACCGCTTTCTTTCTTCTCATTACTAGAGGTCAAAGCATTTAAACACTTTTTAAGAGGACATTCTGAAGAATTTATTTCAGCATTAGAAAAAATTGTTCCTTCGCTAACTAAAATTTCTAAGAAAGATTCCGAACTTTTGAGCAAGATAATCATGGCCAGAAGGGATGAGTTATCAAAAACAAAAACGACGAAGAAAGTCACTTTAACAAAGACTTAGCAAAAATGCAAGAGATGTATTTAATGAACTTATTTTAAAAGTGGAAAATACAAATTAATTAATTCATAAAATAACATATTTAATTATTTATCTAAATAATATCGCTAAAATTATAGTAATCCATGTTGTTATTTGAACTCCTAAAATCCAAAGAAATCTATTATCTATTTTTTATCAAGCCCATTTATTCTATTATTCATTTCACTTCTTAAAGAATCTATTCTGATATTAAGTTCATTCCTTGTAGCTATTACTTCGTTTCGCAAAGAATTAATATCGCTTTTTAAATCATCCATTCTTTTAGATAATTCTTCAACCCTTCCTTCCAATCTTGATAGTCTTTCCGCCTCCACAATACCCACAATTATATCAATAAACGAACTATAAAAGCTTGCATTATGATGTAAAAGCTTTTTAGCTATAAGTCATATTCTAAGCTTTTTTATTTAAACTTCTTCTCTATAATTAATATTATCAATAAAATTGTTTATGTAGAAATTCTATTTTAAATAGCTTAATTTTTATGTTTTAATTTTTTAATGAATTTATGTCGGAAATATTTTAATAATTAACCTTAGTAAATGTTATATGATAGGAAAAATTTTGTTAAGGAAAGTCGATGAAAAAGGTAGAATTTTAATTTCGGAATTTAAGGAAAGAGAAGTTTATTTAGTAAATTTAGGTTCAGGATATTTTGTTACCGATAATAAAAGCATCGCCGAGAAAATAGCTGAGAATGCTTCGAAGGCTTTTGATGAAGAATTTTTAAAATTAGTTGAGGAACTTGGTATCAGCGAAGAGGAAGTGGAGAAGATTTTAGAAAAAGAGATATTAAAGGAAGTTTTGTGAAGAAAAATACCTTCTAGATACACATATAATTTACGTTGAAAATAACTTAGCTTATGGTTAACTCTATAAGTCTTTTTATTAAAGGAATTCTTGCTTTAACATTCTCTACTTCAAGTTTTGCTTCATGGAAACCAAAAACATGCAGGTAGTTTGCAGCATCCCAGCCTATTTGAACATCTATGCTTATTTTATCAGAAAGTTTTCTTACAGCTTTTTCAAGCAAGGTAACAGTCCATCTTCCCTTCTCTTCAGCTTCCTTTACTTCAGGAAGATTATAGTGCTCTGATAACGCTTTAATGCACTCTTCAGCAGCCTTATATACTTTCTCAGAGGATTGGATTGCATCTCCCTTAGCTAAATATTCCTCAGCTTCAGCAAACAAGTTCTTAATGATCTCAATTCTTTTAGATATTGCCATTATTGTTTAATAGACATTTATTGTATAAATCTTTGCTCCTTCCACTCTCTTCATTGAATACAATTGGGCGAAATGTATATCCGAATGTTCACCAACTTTATATTTGCTTTTATAAGATTCATATATAACTATAAAATGATAATATCAAATAATGTTTGCTACACTTTTTGATAAAATGTAGAAATTATTCTATTAATTATAAAGCTACATATTCTATAATGATAAAAACTAGAACAAAAATAAAAATTTTACTTAAATAGATAGTTAGTATTATTGTGACCCACATTGTTACTTGAATTCCTAAAAGCCAAAGAAATCTACTGTCCAGTTTTTTATCAAGCCCATCAGAATTTTGGTATTCTTTTCCGCAAAACTCATCATCTTATAATGAACCTTTTCAATATGTACAGCTGTTAAATGTTTTGTAGGAACGTATTAACTACTCTGGTGAATTGTATGGTATGTGATTTCTTTGTAATACCAGCCTGAATGTTAGCTCTAAGTATAATCAAATAATTCCTAACCTTTTTTCGAATTCTTTAATTTTTTGCTTTGTTTCATACAGTTCTTTTATTTCTTTCCAGGACAAAATACGAAAAGCATCTTTTATTTCATGAAAAGATCCTTCAATCCAATTTTTTGCTTCCTGAATTTGCTCTTCGGTAGTTACTAATACTGGAATCGAATTCCATAAATCATATGCATGCTTTAATTTATTTAATGCCTCAAATATATTTCCTCCAATCTGAATTTCAAAAGCTACATATGGTACACTTTTAGGAGTTTTCTTCCATATTACGTCCAATTTTCTGTCTTCTATATTAAATTCAGTATCTGGGTATCTATTTTGAAATTCTCCAATTTGATAGATAACTTGCTTTAACATCTCATGATCAGGCTTTTCTAAGGGTACTTTTGTATTTCTGCTTTTAAAAACTTCAATTGCCTTAATAACAAGTGGATATTGCTGATTATTTTCATCATAAACCATAACGGACCATCGATCATATTTCTGTTTGAAAATTTTAATGCACAAAAGTTTCAAATCTTCCTTAGTGAGAGGGGACAATTCATCAAGCAACTCCCTATCAAATTTATTCGAAGGGAATAAAGGTGCTAACTTTATTTGCCAAGGATAACCTGTAGGATTCTTCTTCCAATATTTTATAGGCTTATCATATTTCCTTTTTTCCTTAAGTTTGCAGAGAAACCATATACCTCTCGTACCTCTGAATTCCCCATAAAGTAGAATATAATCGCCAACGTTAAGCTTTTCCCATCTTCGCTTATTATTTTTTGGTTTATCGTCAGGAAAGCCCCATAGTCCTTCGGCAAATAAAGATTCAACATGTTCATGAGTGAAGCTTGAAATATTAACAATTGCAACGTTCATATCATGTATATAGCGAGCATGTTTTATATAAAAATTTATTAAAAATATATCTATATTAGCTCTTACAGTATTTGGATTCATAATTTTTCTTTGGATTCGAATTTTATAATATTAAATGGTGTGAGATTTAGAATTGATAATTGACTTAGAGCGACTTAAACTCCAGATATTCGTTGGATGATCGTGGCATCGATGTTCAAATCAAAATCGAACCTTTCCAATAAGGAATACAAAAAGTTACATAGAAGGATATCATCTCTTTTAATGAGTTCTTCGTGACATCCAAAGATTTCCAATCATAGAAATTAATAGACCATTCTTGTTATTCTTATTTAAAATTATTTGTAAGTTTGAACGCATTGTATATTTTAGTCATCAATACTATAATTATAACTTAAAGTTTAAAATTTACAATAAAGTAATATATTACGATTTAAAATGAAATTTATTATCGATAGTTCTCGGATTTTTTCATCATCAGACTCTTCCTTTGATTATCTACTTTTAATCGATGAAGAACTTAATCCTGAATACTGTGATAAAACTTTTAAAGATTTCTTAGGTGAATTTGCTTTAAGTTTTGGCTTAGCTGATGTTAGAATGTATAAGCATCAATATGAAGCAATGAAAGCATTGCTAGATGGATGCAATGTTATTTTGACAGCAGGAACTGGAAGTGGTAAAACTGAAGCTTGGGCTCTACTGGCTCTTACTGCGAATTTGAAATCAATTGCCATTTATCCTAATAAGGCTTTGGCGGATGATCAAATTGAACGTTTAAGCGCTTATGCAATACGTTGCGGAAAAAGCATTGGTGAAATACACGCGGATAAAATTTTAGTAAGCGGCAAAGAGGATATCATAGTTACAAATCCTGCCTTCTTAATGAGCGCAATTAAAGCGCGTAGAACCCCTTTAGTAAATTATCTTAGCAAAATCGATCTTATAGTTTTTGACGAACTTGCTTTTTACTCATCAACGCAACAGCAACTTATTCTAAAGCTCTTAGAAATAATTTATAAGGATTATTCAAGTCCTCGAATTGTAATTTTGACTGCAACGCTTGGAGATGCTGAATTACTGCGAGATGATCTATCACGAATTTCGGGTAAGGAAACAAAGGTTTTTCGTGGATATCCCTTTAAAAGACCTAATAAGACATATGTAATTAAGAAGGGTAGCATTGTTGACTATTTAATTAAGTTGCTTAAATATGAAGAAGAAGTGGTTAGTATTATATTTACTGAGACGATAAATTCTGCTGAGAAATTACATAAAAAAGTTTCATCTTTGGTTAAGAATTGTCCAATAGCGACCCATCATTCGATGAAATCAAGAAAAGAAAGAAAGCGAATTCAAGAAATGCTTCAAAGAGGTGAATTAAGAGCTGTAATTTCACCACGAACATTGGAACAAGGTATAGATATAGGCACTGTTGGCAGAGTCATTCATTACGGCCTCCCTAAAGAACCATTTAGTTTTATTCAAAGAGAAGGAAGAAAAGGAAGACGCCAAGATATTCCTTTTACCGAAACTTTAATATTTCCTGTAAAAGATATGGATCTAGCAATTCTTGAACAAGGTAAGGATTCTTTGCGCGATTGGATCGAAATTGGACCACCTAAATATTTCAAACCTAAAAGAAATGAATATATCAACGTATTTTCTGGACTTTATAATATGTTTCGCCATGGTGATGAGAAGATTTTGCAAGAATTATCTATTAATCGCAGTAAAGCTACTAATATTTGGCGGAATATGCAGTTTTATAACTATGGATATAAAGCATTCTTGATTTACATTGACGGTATTCCTTTGGATGTTCCAGTATCACAGAAGGATTTCGTAGAAAAATATCAGCCTGGAAATATAGATTTGACAAATTCTGGGATAATCATGGATATTTTAAGTAATAAAATCATCGAGACCAATGTGAATAAAATTTTTAATGTAAAGAAAGAGTGGCTCCAAAAAGCGTTGAATATTTATGAAAAAGTAAAGTATTCTTTAAAAGAAAAGCCCAACTTTATTGAGGATATTGATTCTGGAAGAGTCGAAGGAAAAGTTTTACTAAATGCTAAAGTATCTAATGGTTTCGGTTTAATTGTTGAATGGCCCGAAGCTGTTGTTTGGATCATTGAACCTAAAGAAGCAGAGATAATTAAACTTGGAGATAAAGAAATTAGAATCAAAAAGCCTAAAAGAGTTTTGATAAATGATGCGCCTGTCCGAGGTTGGTATAAGTATTATACTTATGGTTTCGAAGCATATGTTCCTTCTGAGAATGCAGCAATAAATGGCTCTGCCTTAGCTATGCTAATAGCATTAATTCGTCTTGTTTATGGGATTCCTTTTATGCAACTAGCTGGATATTGCACAAAAGAAATTGTTAAGGTTTGGGAAAGAGAACCTGCTGGGATCCTTATTTCATTGGATTACGGGAAGTTAACTGAGAAACTTATGTCAATTAGCTATTGGGATAGGAAACTTAAATTAGCTATATCAACAATTGATAAGGAAGCATACTTAAACATTCAGGATCCAGAACATTTTGAGAATGCTAGAGAGGCTTCTTTGAGACTTGTAAAAGAATTGAATTATGTAGCTAAGAAAATTTAAATGGTATTAAAATATTAAAAATTCGATAAAAAATATGAAGATTATAGAAGGATCACTACCATTATATGAAATAAACGCTTTATCCATGTATGAAATGAGTAATTTAAAGATGTTACAATCTGCTGTTAAAGCTATTTTAAAAAAATTGTTTGGTGGTGAGGAATTAAAATCTAGTAATTTACCAAAACTTCATAATCTCCATTATTATCCAGCTAGAATACCAACATGGGGTGCTAGAACAATAACATTAGCTTCTTTACTGGAAAGTGAAGAGACAAAACCTGAAATTTTTTTGAAGATGTTAGGATTTGATGAACTAAAAGAACGAGTAAAATTAGAAGGTAGATTCCTTATACCTTATATGGTGAATCCTGATAAGATAACAGTAACTGGACTGCTAGGTAAAGATCCTGAAGAAATCATTGTTGTTGATCCCATGGCTGGAGGAGGTTCGATCCCCCTTGAGAGCTTAAGGCTTGGATTTACAACGATAGCTGGGGATATTAACCCTGTTTCTTATTTGCTTTTAAGAGCTACTGTAGAATTTCCAGCAAAATATGGTTCTCGTCTTTTCAATCTGCTATTAGCAGAAGCAAAGAAATTAATTGACTATGCAAAAGTAAATCTTGGAAAATATTATTTAGCAGATGAAAAGTGCACAATAAATGTGCTTGGTATCAAGCATAGTTGTGGAGGGATAATACCTATAGTTTCAACCACTGTTCTAAGTAAAGAAGACAGAATTTTTTTCAAATTTGAAGTAATAAATGGGAAATTAAAAGCTAAATTAACAAAAGAACCACCGCCTCCAATTCATAAATGTTTACATTGTGGTGCGCCTATAAGTTACGAAATTTTAAGGAAAGAGTGGGTTAAAAAACATTCAGAAGCAATTAATAAATTATTAGAAGAAATCGATACCTCTGACTTGATAGAAGAGCTTTATATCCCTGTAGCTATTGAGAGTATGCATGGATATAGAGAAGCAACAGAAGATGATAAAAGATTCCAGATTGAAGCATATAAAGAGTTATTAAAACTTGTGAAGGAAGATGAGTCCTTTTTACAAATGCTACCAACAAGCGAAATTCCAGATGATAATCGTGTATTTGAGAATGTTAAGAGAATAGGATTGACGCATTGGCATATGCTTTTCACTCCAAGGCAGTTATTAGCACTTTATTTACTCACTCGATACGTTAAAGAGAGAACAATACAATTATATTCCGAACATGGAGAAATAGGCGTTGCTGTCTCTCTATATTTAGTATTAGCTCTTACTAAAACTTTCAACTATAATAATCTATTAACCCAATGGGATGCCTCAGACGAATCCATACGTGATCTTGTCGGTTCGCAATATGCCTTGAATAAAAGTGCTAATTTAGGCTATGATTTTATTGATGCTGCAATTCAAAATTTTACACTTTCGTGGGCTCTTGAACCTGAAATTGCAGAATCTGGAAAATTCTATAAAACAGCTGGGGGCATATTACCTGTGGTCAAATTGTTATGTGATAACTTAGAAGGATTATGGAAAGAAGGAAGAGATGCAATATATTTATGGGATGCAACAAAGCTTAGCGAAAATATTCCAGAAATAAAGGCTGATTTAATTCATGTCGATCCACCGTATTACGACCAGCACCATTACGCTGGAATAATGGAATTTTTCTGGCAAATACTACAAAGAGCGCTTATGCCGGTATTGGATGTGTTATTTCCTAAAGATGCAATAAAAGTAGATTGGTCTCCATATCAATCTGAGTTGCCTAGGCACGAGATTCATGGTCCGCCTCCTAAAAAAGTTGGTGAGTTTAGCGAATTTGGAACCGCAACGGAAGTTTTTTTTAAAGAATGCTTAAAAGTGCTTAAACGAGAGGGAATATTTGTTATGTGGTATACTTATGGCAAAATAGAAGGCTGGGAAGAACTATTCTATAGACTTTACAATGCTGGAATGGATGTGAAAAAATGCTGGCAGGTATGGAGTCAGTCACCACAACGCCGGGTTGCACTTCAAGGCTCAGCTTTCTTCACAAGTATGATAATAGTATCTAAACATGGAACAGAAAGAATTCTTATTGATGATCCAGATAACCCAAAATTTGTAGATGCTGTAAGAGAATCAGTTAGAAACAGCGTAACTAACATACTTCAACGATATGGTTTTGAAATGTTTAATGAAGCAACTGTAATGGCGTTTGCTGACGCTATATCAGTAGCTACAAGATTTGAAATTATGGGAACCAAACATGAGCTTCAACGTAGATCAAATTTCCTTAAACTTAAAGATGAAGCTCTAAAAATTGCGGTTAACGAATATCTCGAAACACTTGCAGAGATATTTCAAATTAAATATTTCCCGGTAGAATCTTTAGATAACGCAAGCAAACTATATTTGTTGCTACTGTTAGTTTCAGATGAAGAATTCCGTATTCCATACGATTTCTCCAACAAATTATCACAAATTTTAGGTGTTAACTTTAAATTACTTGCTCAAAATAGAGGAGGAAATAAGTGGTTTTTAAAATCACCAGCTGAAGTTGCTAAATTGTTTTCCTCAAGTGTGATAATGGAAACGTTCAAACTATTAAACGAAGCAAGCAAAACAATAGAAAAGTTTGGTGAAAGGGCAGCCGAAGAGGTGGTACAAAAGTTTAGCAAAGATTCAATTGCATATACAAACTATATGGTTTTCTTAGGCAAAAATAAATTAATAAAAACTGGCTTAATTAATTCTACGCTTATTCCAAAGTTAGAAAGAGTACTTGGTGGTTTCACATGACGGTAAGGAACTTATTAAATAAGCAAATATTAGATGACCTTTCTGGGATAGCAGTAGAAAGCCTAGCTCCTAGCTTAGGTTCTATAGTTTATGGATACCTAACAGGAACCTCAAGACAACCCTACGTAAACCCGGATTACTTTATGAAAATCACTTACCTAACAAATAATTTCAAACAAATTCTTAGAGATATTTTCATAGCATTAAACAATGGCGGAACATATGCTACTATGCTCAACTTTGACATGGGAACAGGAAAAACTCATTTAATGACACTCTTATTTCATTTGTTTTCTTCCATTCCAAATAAATATGATACACTTAAAATTTCAATGTCCACTAAATTAGATTGTTTAAAAAAACTTGGTTATAACATAGAAATGGCCAAAAGAACCGCCGTATTAGCAATTGATTTAAGATACCCATCACTTGGAGACTTAATAAAAGCGTTTGCGGAATCATTAAAATTTGCTGGTGACGGAGTAGCAGCTCAGTATATTTCTGAACGTGTAGAAAAAAGTACTGAGGATAAAATATTTTATAATTTATCAGCGCGAGACCTTGCAGAGAAAATAAACGGAAGAACGAATATAATAATTCTACTTGACGAGCTCTTTTACGGAGTTTTTTATATACGCGAGGCTATGAAAGAAATATTGAAATTCGTCATAGATTTTGTATCGGCCAGAAGAAAATATAGTGATAATAAAGATTCTGCAGTAATTTTGCTCGTAGCTACGGCTAGGAGTGATTATGAAAGGTGGGGCATAGAAAAAAGTGAGCTTCAAAAAACAGATAAAGAATTAGTATATCAAGTTGAACCTTTTCTTGAACAGTTATCAAGGATTTTAACACATTCTAACACGCAATGGTTAAATGCTGAAGAAGCCTTGAAGATAATATACACAAGATTAGATTTAGAAGATTATAATCCACAAAATCCGTATCCTTTCACATTTCATTTCAAAGAATTCGTAGAAAGAATAATGAAGGCAGATAGCGATATACCACAAGCTCAACATTTAAGATCCTTAATAAAGGCCATGGCAATATTTGCTAAGGCGGCCTATGAAGAAAACTCCTCATGGGTAACGCCAGCACATTTTAATGAAGATGTTTTAAGTGCTCTCTTTCCAACGACCGAACAACTTGCTATTCAATATAAATCTGGATTAGATCAATCAACAAGCTATGCTCGTGAAAAAAATAATAAGGCTCTTGAATATTCAATAAGAGCTATCTTTGCTAGTTCCATAGTTGGAGATGTTAGAAAACTCCTTGAAGCTATAATAGCAGCAAGAAGCGGAAGTGATGCAAGAGTACCATCTGCAAATGAAAAATATATTGAAGACATACTTAAAAAACTAGGTTTCAATGAGGAGGAAATTGGAAATGCTATCAGATTGCTGGATGAAACTCCTAATGTATTAACTATATGGGCACAAGGTGTTCCTAAATATTTTATTTCGCCAGGTGAAAATCTCTACGCAATTTATCTCAAACTAATTGAGCAAAGAAAAAAAGAACTATTTATCCAAAGAATTGAAGTAGCAAAAGAGATCATCCGATCTATGCCATCTCTTGTGATTTCAAGCCCATGGTATGAAATCAGAATAGAAGAGAATTTACCAAGCAAAATTGAAAGAGTGGATGACAACAGACTATATTTATACATCATAATTAATTCCTCCAACCAAAATGAAATCAGAGGTTGGCTAATAGATAATAAAAAATATAACTTAGTCATCACATTGCCCGATCTTAACGAAGAAATACTCGATTCAATTATCGAATATAAAGCAATCTATGATTCCACTCACGAATTCATAGAACAATATCTCAACCTTGACTGGATGCTTAAAGTAGAAATAAAAGAAGGTAGAACCGATCTTGTTGACAAATATAAAAAGGTACTCCTAGACGATATAATGTATAGAATAAGGGACAAGTTAGGTGAAGCATACACATCATTACATCAAGCAATAGCAAACATGTTAAACAAAGCCTATTGGTACTCCCCAAAAAATATTGTAGAGCCAATAAACATTTCCATAAAGGTGCAAAAATTTGAAAAACCATATATACATTATGAAAAAGCTAAAGAAGAAATAAAGGATGCAGCTGATAAGCATATAAGAAGTTTCATAGAAGATTATATGTCGCAACTCACTAAGTTATTAAATTTTTACTATACACCGAAAAACGAACTGATAGACTCCATTGAAGAATACGTAGTTAAATGTACCGATGAAAAAGGAGAAGCGGAACTTTCTTCGGATATGAACGTTTTAGATTTAAAACCATCTCAGTACTTTATTGTCACTCCTAAAGCACTCGAAAGCGTAATAAAAACTATATACGAACGACTAAAATCTAATAAAAATATTCAAGTTTCTCTTACTGATAACACACTAAGAGTGAAACGAAAAGAAAAAACAGAACTACCACCTCCACCGCCACCACCTCCACCTCCGCCCCCAAATGGAGTAAAAAGATTTCAGGACGCAAATGAATGGATAAAATGGTTATTTGAGCAGATAAATAATGTAGAAAGCATTCAAGCAAACTTGAATATCGAGGAGATCGATTTAAAAGATATTGCTTCGATAAAATTGAAATTAATGAGCATTAGGAATTACGTAAAAGAATCCAGTGTTAAAACTAAAGATGGAAAGTCTATTAAATGTCAAATCGGAACCGCTAACCAGAAATAAATATGAAAGGACATATTAATGATAATAATGGTTTTTTACAACTGTATCCATGACAGAGTTTGTAGTATCCTGTAACATGTTCAATATCATAACCATGATCAGCTATTATAATAGCAGGACCGTGTTTAATTATCTCAACTAATCTTTTATTTAGTAATTTATCCATATTTCTTAAAAGTTCATCATAACTAAACCATTTGCTAAAAGTTTCATGAATATAATAGTCTTGTTTAGTGATAAGTTGTGCTCCTAAAATTCTTGCTAATTCGGCCATGTAATTAACTCCAAACATATTTTTAAAAGTTTGTGTATTCCCAATCCTGTTTATTACTACCTTAATAGATAAATTTAGATATCCAAAATTCTTTGTTAGCGAATATATTTCAGAAAGACCTAGATTATCAATAAGATAAGCTTTACTGATCGTTCTTCTACCTGAAATTAAATTTTTCATTATATCATTGGCATTTACTTCAACTTGTTGATATTTATTAGAAAATTCTCGTATAATTCCTAAAAGAGATTCGATCTTGTTAACAAGTTTAGCGTATATTATTTTCTTAGGTCGATACCTATATGCTGAAATCACTGCTGCAACAAAATCTTCATATTTGAGATCATAGCTGATTGCCTCGTTCAGTATTTCATGAATAAGTTTCTCAATAGATTTAGTAAAGCTGTCTTCCATTTTTTACTCTAAAGATGACGCATTCTCATAATTATTTAATAAATTAATCTAGCTTATATACAATACGTTTTTTTCTATTATTAATATAAAAAAATTCATCAAAAAAATATAGATTAGCGATATAAATGCGTAAGATTGTTGATTGCCATAAAATCAAAAAGTCAACAAATGAAGATGAAAATTCTTCTTTGCAAAATAGGTAAAAAGCTTGGATTCGAAGTCGATATAGAAGAAGTTCAAGAAACAGACTTGGGCAAGCTTGCGATAAGGCATCATGTATTGTGGTATACTAAGCAACCAGATTGGATTACTAAATTGTGCAATATCATAATTTCAAGAAATGACTTGAATCCTAAGTATAGGAAGCTTATAAAAAGAAAAGCAAAAATGACAAGGTTAATTTATGCAGCTTTCGAGATCGTTGGTTCAGATGAAACGACAAAAGCTATGAAAGGCACAATTTCGAATCTTTCTAAACTTCCATATGGAGTAGTTTACTGACTTCTCAAAGTATGCAGAATTACTTCTTTATTTCAATGTTGAAGTATTATAGTGTATTAGTTTATCCTTTCCACTTTTTTCGTTCGTGAAGAGTTTATCTTTTTTATATTAACCGAATAAATTACCTTAATGCGTTCCTCTGAGGAATGTTTATAGCAAACAATGTACTATAACAATAGTGTAAATTACTTTAATATCCGCTGTAGTTATATTTAAGTTAATGTAAAATCTATGTGAAATTTCATCTAATATTGTTATACACATCTTTAAATAATTTGGTGTGTGATTAATAATATATGACGTTGATAAGAGGTCAAATAATATTTGAATTAATGAATAAAAATAAACCTATATCACCATTAAGATGTCTGCAAATTGTGAAAACAGGAAAAATGAAAAGATGGACTAATAAAGAAGTATTCTTTAGGAATACACCATTTACAGTAAAATACAAATTTCCACACAAAACAGAACCATCTAAGAGAAGAACTTATCATACAGCAGAAGAAATATACAAAATGGCAGCAGAGAGAGGAATAGAAATCGGTAAAGGCAAAAAAATCGTTAATAATTTAAAATAAAAGTGAGAAATTTGGTTATTATAGAATGAAATGCTATAGTGCAAAGAAGATAATTGACATTATACAGATTTTGAATAATTATGCTTCGATTTGTTTACAGCCTCATGTCTATTCAACAGGAGACCGATGATTTGGAAGAGAATAATTAAAAGGTTCATTTTATCTTTAACTCCAATAATTATAATTCCAGCATTCTTAGTCTTTCTAATTTTATGGACGTTCGGTTTATCTCTCGCCTCTTTTTTACTTATATTTACTCTAGCACAACTTTATCTTATTTGGTTTCATGTTGAGGTTGCATTGAGACAAACTAAGCTTACTGAATTAAGTTATGAACCAGTTTTTATAGCATATGTTAAAGAGGTTATAGGCGGAAGGGAGATGCCTGAGGGGCCAATATATGTCGGTTACCATATCATGGTTAAGAACATTGGTAATTATCCTTCATACAATTTAGTTGTTAATTTAGACCCTATGCCACGAGAAGTAATTTCTGAAATCCAACTAAATAGTATTATAGGCTCTTTTGGTAAAGATCAAGAGGAAACTTTATGCAAAATACCCTTAAAAGTCATACGAAAATTAGAAAACTTAGGAATACCGCTAAATATCAACATTGATTACACAAATATTCTTAATAATAGTGGTAGCGTATCATTTACTTTTCATCCACAGTTTAATTCGTCCCCTATTACTTTTCATGGACAAAGAAAGCTTCCGGGTTTACTACTTAATTCAATTGATGAATTAAATTTATTAGTTAAACTAATTATGTTGTCTAGGAAATTATCAAAATTGAAAAAACATATTAACATGGAAACAAATATGAAGAACCAAAGAATAAATGTATAAAAACTCATGTAAAATTTATTAACTTTTAAATATTTTAAATAATATGAATTCTGGAAAAGTATTTGATGATTTAATTAATGAAGCTAAGCAGGCTGTATGGATGGCTGCAACTTTCATTAACAATCATGATGCGAATCTGCTTCTTAATGCTCTGAAGAGAGGTGCTGAGGTTAAAGTACTTGCAACAAATCAAGCTGATCTTAGCATTCTTAAAAAATTGGTTAAGAAAGGTGCCAAGGTTAAAGTATATGCGGATAATCTGCCTTATAAATTATGTATAGCTGATGGAAAGGTAAAAGTCCTGAAAGAAAATGTTTTACATGAGATTGATGTAGCAGAAGCAGTTAAAATTTTCAGAAAATTCTGGGCAAGTTCAAAGAGTACAGTCTTTAAACTCGCATCTAAGGATAAACAGCTAGAGGAGATATACTTCAAATTAACAAAGTCAATTGTAAATGGAAAAGAAGAAATCAGATTCATGATACCAAAAAGGAAATTTGAGATAAAAATTGTGAATCCAAGAAATCCCCCTATTCTTATGACTATTACTCATGGTTCTAAAACGCTAACAACAAGATCTGCATACATAGGAGCTTTAACTAAAAGAGGTGTATGGATTTATAACATAAAAAAGAATGAGTGGAAAGGCGAATCTTTATACTATCCTCTTTCTGACGAGATATTCAGGAGAATAAGAGTTTATTTATCTCCATATACAGGATATGAAGAGGTTATAGATAGTTTAGCCAAACATAATGAACTTGTCGAAAGATTCCTTGATACGGTGATTGTATATCTTGGAACAGAATTAGCTGCCAAAGTAATTGGAGATAAACTCGCTGAAGATTTAAAGCCAAGAATATATAAAATAGCAATTGAACAAGGTCTCATAACCCAGAATCATTCTTTAAAGATTGAAAATATATACAGCGGTATTCCTGCTTCTTCACATATAAATATTATAAACAGAGAATGCAGAATTTATTCAAGCATAAGCATTATTTTTTCAATCGAGTCTCCATTACTTACTATAAAAGATGATCCGAGATATAGTAATTATAGCAATATTGTAACACAGATTCTTGAAAAAATCATTAAAGATTTGCAGTTTGAGACATATAAAAAAGAATACGAATCATATATAAGCAATACAATAGGAGAGGTTAAAAGATTTTTGAAAAGGCATGGATTAGAAAAGTTGACCATCCCAGTTGAATTAAGCATATATGTAAACCTAGGAAAGCATGTGGGACAAAATATTCAAGTAAGCTTTCCAAGAGAATCATCTAATGCAATAACACTATTTACTCTTGAATATAAGATCATATAGTTAGCAATGATTATTTTTTTAATAGATTTTCTTATTATTAAAAATGGCTACAAATTAATTGATAATTAATTTCAATAAAAAAATGTAAATTAATACGTTAAATAAAAATAAATGTCAAGTTATCAAGATAAACTTGATAATTTAATTCAAAAACTTAAGCAGAATATGAATCGTTTGTTGACAACCAAAGAAGTTCCGTTATCAAAAGCATCGCTGACAAAATCGCCTGGTGTTTATATGATTTACTTCAATGGAAAATTACAGTACATAGGTTCATCAGGGAATCTTAAAGAAAGAATAAAAACAAACTTACTAAGCGGCGATAGGGAAGCACACACTTTAATTAGCAAGTTATGTACGTTAAAAAATTGGAACATAGATAAAGCTCATAACTTTTTAAAAACAGCTGCAACAATTAAGTTCATTGAAACCGAAACAGAAGATGATGCTAAGATATTAGAAGAAGTTCTTATTGCTCTCTATCATCCCTTTTATAATATGTCACTAAAAATAGCAAAGAGGTTCATTGAAATAGAAGATTATATGATTTCAGAAGAAGATAAGGTAAAGGATTTACTTACCAAGATACAAGATATGATTGTTTATGTTAGAGGGCATATAATACTCAACATATATGGTTAAATCTCAAGAAGATGCTATTAGAGTTCTTAATGGTGGTAGATTTGACATTACTGCAGATGTTGAATATTGGGTAAAATCTAATAATAAGAAAATACCTTCTAAATATGTACAAATACCTTCACCAGTACCGGAGACAGATACGGCGTTTTTGGTTGTTGAGAACAACGTCACTAATGNTGGAATGGCTATTGAGTACATAGTTCAGAATTATATGGATGTAAAGAACTTCATATATTTTGCTATTGTCATACCTGGAATGAAAGGCTACTATGATGTAATACGTTCTACAAAAATCTTTATACTTTATGGTGATGAACCTGAAGTTTGAATTACTTTAACAAGCTCATAATTATTAAGATCTTTATTAAATATTTTTAATAATTATAAACACTAAATCATTAAAATAACTAAGCGATGAAGTTAAAAATTAGACTAAAAATTATATTCAATTCAAAACGAACATTTGCTAAAGAAGTGGCGAATTATTACCTAATCCCAATATTGTTTATCTTAAAGTTTCAGCAATTAGCAAAAAGAAGATGGTCTCCATATCGATTTGTTACAAACGAGAATCTTTCCCTAAATCAATTTCTAGTAAAGATATGAAATAGAACTAGTACAATTTGACAAACATACGAAGAATTTGAATAATACAATTTGTGTTTCTTAATTAAGCAGATAACTAGATAAATCGATACAGATTCAAAATTTTACTAATTCAATCAAACATCTTCATTATTTCATTGTAATTCCAATAAATAATTCTATCAAATTCGATACCAGACAAATTTAACAGCTTACAAACTTTCGATAGTAACTCTTCCTCAATTTTATCATACAATTTAGGATTACTTTTTATTCCTTCAGGTATATTTATCCCAATTTTCTTAAGAACATTTCGCATTCGCACATCTATTGCGATAGCATCACGAACCAATCCAAGATCCATCAGGAAATCACGAGCACCTTTACTTTTGATGTACTTAAATTTACTCATAACATACTTAATCTTCTCCTTATCTGTACTAAGCTTTGAAATTTCTTCCAAGAAGCCTATTGGGCCATCCCTATATTCGCTTAACACTTTGAAGTTATGAACGAGTGCTTTGGTCTTTCTGCACTTTTCAACTGATGCACTGGCATACCTAGTTTTAACTGCTCGGAGTACCTCATGAATGACTTTCTTTAATTGATTTTCATCATCTTTAATTTTTAGGAGTTGATCATAAGAAACTTTCTCTTTTAGTTGATCAGAGTCTCTAAATTTTTTCTCGGGTGACGAGCTACCAACAAGCATCACTTGTCCAATTACTCTAAGCCAAATCTCATTATTGCATAGATCCTTTCATTTATCTGGCTCAGGTAAGCAAGTGTTTCCAAGGAATCTTTGTTCTATAAGCTCTAATTTAGTTAGATGGTCTCTTGTGATATTAAGCATATTCTTACTTGATATATCGTTATTACGATAATTCATTTTTATCATTAATTATTTTTAAAATTTAAAAAAAGTTAATTAAGAGAATCAATAAAGAAGTAAAATCGTTTGCCGAAGGTGAAAAATATGGGTGTAGTTATGCAGGAGTTGCTTGTTAAAGGATATGAGAGAAGAGGCTTAGCGTCTTATTTGATAGCGGTACATCCAGATCCTTTATCAGAAGCGACACTGAAATGGAGCTACGTACACCCAGAGAATTTCTTATTCCAAGAGAGATTGTGTCAACTGACGGAATAAAGTTACATGTAACTTTTCTGCGATTTAATAGTCGAGATTGGAGAGAAATAGATCAGAATTGAGGCATTTTCCAATTTTCATCGTTTCAATAACTTGCCTTTATTCTAAATATTCCTCTAAGCTTACCTCCGAGCTTACTTTATTAACTTTAAATATACGTTTCAATATACTTTTATCTTCTAATATTCTAGATTTAGACTTTATATAGTGAGATAATCTCCCTTCGTTTATCGCATTTGAAATATCTAAAACCTCTAGTCCATGCTTTTCCGCATTGTAGATTTTTGTCAATTCGTGATCCTTAAGAACTTCAGACATCTTAATCTCGTAATGATCCGCATCTCTTATAACATCATTAACCATGTTTAGGTTATAATATCCATAATCGCCCCTATTAAAAATCTTAGTCATCAAATCATAATTCCCAACACCGCTTAATCTTGCAATCCTTTTATGGTTTGAACCAAAAATATTAAATCCCATAGCAAATATAACAACATCCTTTGCTGGAACAATTGGCTCTTTCTTAGTTGCCTTTCCATACTTTAGATTGATAGCATATCTTACGCAAGGTTCACCATACTCTTTTTCGATTTGCAACGATTCTCTCACTATTTTTGATACAAAAGCGTATTGTGATATAGCATTCGATCCATTAAAATCTACACAGATAAAATTCTTACAAAGCTGGTCTTTTTTTATATAATATGCGAAAAGCTTTCCTATATCGCTGGTTGAATAATGTGGTATTAGTGGTACTAGTACTGCATTAAAGGAAGATGAACAGTAAACATCAATATATTTTTCAAGAAATCTTATATAGTCTTCACATGAAAGCCTAGGTATTATCGGTGGTACTATTATATCTAGCCTTGGATTATTTAGTATATCGAAAAGTGTTTCTATTTCTTCAGTAGTAAAATTTGATGCCCCTTGTGCGTCATACTCAATTATCCCAATCGTTATCTCTTCATCTCTTGCTTTTCTTAATAAATAATTAATTGAATTACTGATTTTTGAAAGAGCTGAAATATCATTGAGAATATTAAGCAATCTTTCTCGTGTTATTCTACGGTAAATTTCTACAAAACCTCTAATATTGCGATTTTCAAGTATTGTTTCATCATAATCTTTGGAAGCAGACAAAGCTCTCTTTGGAGTTTTAACTATTATACCCGCAAGATACTTCAATGACTCTACTGCATTCTAATTGATGATCTATACTGATAACCCGGTTTTTAAACGACATAAAATTAATATAATTATTTATTAATATAAATATATGATGAAAGATTTAAATAATATTGAACTTTCAATTGTTGAAAAATATATACTTATGCTACTTTATGCTCATGAAGGAAAGTGTAAGGGAAAACTATGGCTCCATAAAGAAATGTTTGAGTTAGCTAAGGTTTTTAAAGATTTAGCTGAAGAATTAGATTTCACCGCTTTTGATTACGGTCCATACAGCGAACCATTAGCTGAATACAAAGATATGCTGGAAAACTCTGGATTTATTAAAGATCTAAGCCTAACTAATAAAGGCTATGAAGTAGCTAAGCAGCTTTGGGAGAACTTTAAAGATAAAGAAATAATTAAAGCGACTTCAGAATTCCTCGAAAGCCTTGATGAAGATGAGTTACTTCTTTATATTTACGTAACTTCACCTGAATATGCTGAAAAAAGTGATGTTAAAGAAAAAATTATGCGTAAAAGGAAGGAAATAGCGTTGAAGATGCTAAAAGAGAAAAAGATATCATTAGGGTTGGCTGCGAAGCTTGCAGGACTTTCTTATTTTGAGATGCTAGATGAAGCTATAAAGCACGGAATCAAGCCTTTTGAAGTCAAAGGTGATATATAAAATAAATTGGAAAGCATTGAGAGAAAGAAGATACTAGTATTCGATACCTCTGTAATATCTGCTCTTTTTCACATTGATATTTTAGAAAAACTGATCGAGTTTAAACATAGTTCTGCTCATAATACTGAATTGATATTAGCAAAGGAAGTATTCGATGAACTTAAAAATTATAAAGAAATAATGAAAATTGAACATATTCTCAAGCAAATATTCAAAATATATGATGTGCCCTCAAATATTTTAAAAAAGATTAGTTTAAAGAATCGTAGTCTAGGGCAAGGTGAACTTAGCACGCTAGCACTAGCATTGCATTTATCTAAACAAGATACTCAATTACCAGTTATAGCCATTATAGATGATGAAAGGGGAAGAAAAGTAGCAGATAAGCTTAGATTAGAAAAGCATGGTACGCTTTGGCTCATAATTTATCTTAAAAAGCTTAAAATAATTGACAAAGAAAAAGCTAAGGGTGCGGTTATGAAGCTTCCAATCAAGGGTTTTTATATAACTAATGAAGAATTAAATAAAGCAATAGCAGAAATTGAAAGAGATTGTTAAACTATAATTTGTTATTTGGTGATTATTATAAAGTATCATCTTATGTAGGAGAAGAAACAAAAGAAATTTTAGATTCTT
Organism: crenarchaeote SCGC AAA261-N23; assembly: GCA_000375685.1. Classification (GTDB taxonomy): domain Archaea; phylum Thermoproteota; class Thermoprotei; order Gearchaeales; family Gearchaeaceae; genus AAA261-N23. The sequence goes on along the minus strand of AQVQ01000004.1, from coordinate 15,115 downwards.
ATTCGAAAACGTAAGAATAAATTAAATTAATTATTAGTTTACTCATTGATCTAATATTGATCATTACATACTACTGCATCGAATTCGTAACTTTGAATGAAAAATTTCATGTGATAGTTTCAAAGAAATTAAAATCTAAAAAGAATCTCCGAAATTTACTGTTAAATTCGGCTCTATTGGATGTTATAATAAGATAAGTCAAAGAGATTATCATCGTTATTTTCATCCCTCCTCTATTTGGATCGTGGGGCACTCTGATAGACTTGAAAAAGTAGGAGAATATGCATTTAAAAGAATGCTCCTATTACCTTTGGGAAAATCGAGCTATAGAGGCGCAGAAAATGTTATAGTTAAAGTTTCTCAGGGTCCTGTATATGAATGGGATGCTCATCTAAAAGAGTGCTTGATACAGGAAGTATGTAAAGAAGAAATAGATTAATATGAAAAATATTTAAGTATAAAGAAAAGTAAAAAGAGCGAATCAAAAGGAAAGAAGTATCACATTACAGAAGAACAAAGAAAGCTATTAAAGAAAGAAGATTTCAAATATTTTAAATCATCAGGATATTTTGTATCTCTGCTTCGGGAGTATAAGATATTGCCATATAACCTTTCGCAAGGTAAAATAGATGAAATGATAGATCGTGCAATCAAGGGTTCTCCTTTGACTAAAAAAGAAAAAGAGAAGATTAAGACGCTTATTGAATGTTATAAATTATGGTCTTCATCAGAAAATCTAGATGAATTTAGGAGTAAATTATAATATATGTTGAAAAGAAAAAGAAGGATTAATTATTTTATTGATGTGAATAAATAAAACATAAATATTTTCTTAATATTATTAATTTATGAATTTAAATAATTTCATTAATGAGCTGCGTTCGATGGAATTATCTGAAGAAGTTATTAGTGAAATTAAAGAAAGTCTAGCAGACTTATATATTGCATCTCGCATTCCATATGGATTTGTTAGAAAGCATCCTTACATAAGTTCTACAGAAAAAGGTATTGAGAGAACAAAGTACTGGACTTATAGTGAAATGACCGAAAAGATCCTTTCTCAATATGAATTCACAGATAGCAGTTCTAAATATACTATTTACTCTGAAAATACAAATTGGTTCTTCCTTGCACTAACTGAAAAAGGATTACCTATTGCTAAAGAAGCTTTTGCATACCGTCTTCAAAATAATTTAAGTTTCGTTAATGAATTAACTGAAAAGTATGAACATATATTGCCTATCCTCTATCTTGGAGCATCCTATGATAACTTATTAAATAGATATTATTTTTGGTATAATTATAAAATTAAAATAATAGATTTACATGATGAAAATGTAATAATAGCCAAAATTGGTTGGATACCCGAACCTCCACTTAAAAGACAAACCATTCATACTGGTCAGGAATTGTGGAAAAAGTTAAAAGATGAATACATGAAGGAAAAGTTTGATATTGTTTCTCTGGCATTCCGAAGCGTCGCATTAACTAAAGTTGCAACAGATACTATCAATGAATTCTTTGATCAATTGTATAGAAAAAGATTGGCACTCATAATGCCAGCCTTCAATTCAAGAAGTGTCTCAGATGAAGAACGTTGGCTTTTAACTGAAGAATTGCTGAATATTTTTAAAGAGAGAATGAAAGAAGAAATGACTGAGAATCGAGTGGAAAAAATCAAAGCAATTGTAAAAGATTATATAGCAATTCTCTTACTTTATCTTGGAGGTAAAGGTTTAACGAAAGGCGAGATTTTAAGTTCAATAAAAGTGATTGTAAATGAAAATAAAGATCTAAATTTATCTCATTACGAATTGGAAGATAAATTTTATAAAATGGTAAATGAAGTTAGTTCACTTACTGGTTGCATATCTAAGTTCAATGAAGCTGGCGGCCCTGAAAGCAAGCCGTTCATCGTGTTTGATCATAACGATTTAGATAAAGTAATAAAAACCTATATAGAAGAATTAGGATCAAAAACAATATCCTCATTTATGAATTAGACAAATTAAGAGCATATTACAGTAATCATGCCAACTGAAAAGGATAAATTGGGCATTCAAAATGCGGTAAGAAATACTATGTATTTATAGTAGCCTATTCAACACAAAGTTATATCGAGATAGCAATACTTTTTCCCAACGTTGTATAAACATTTTTCTTTTAGTACTTAACAAGGAAAAGGCGCAAGAATTAGAAGAGATGAATTGCTTGAAACAGGCCTTCGTAGAGCATATCTTATTCTTAGGTTTCTATGAAAGCATTAGCAATACTAACTTGACGAATTTTTAAACAACTTTAAAGAAAAAGGATAATTAAAAGAATTGTTGGGAATCTCATTTCTATTTATTAATTAATCTAGAATGTGGAGGTCTTTCTCATAATTTAAGCTGAATCCGATTTTTCTACATCTGATGAAGAAGTCAAACCCCTTTCAAATAAACTATTTAAATGGAAAATTTAGTTTCAATCAGAACCTGTTTTGGTATAGATATTAAGGGCACCTTATAAATTAACTTACATAACAATTCATTGTTTAATTCAACAAAAAAATTAAGTTCATAAGTTAAACTGATATATTATCTAGGAAATTGTCAGGATTAAGCAAAAATCATAATTATTTAACATAAAAACGAATATGAAAGAGTTAAAGAATAATTGTATAAAAACTTATATAACATTTATTAACTTTAAAATATTTTAACTTATGATGAATTCTGGGAAGATTCTCTATGATTTAATCAATGAAGCTAAGCAAAGGATATGGATTGCAGCAGTTTTTATCGATAACAATGATGCAAACCTGCTTCTAAATGTGGTAAAGAAAGGTGTTAAAGTTAAATTACTCACAACGAGTCAAACCGACCATAGAATTCTTAAAAGATTAGTAAATAAGGGTGTTAAGGTTAAAGTATATGCTGGTAATCTATTCTATGTTAAATTGTGCATAGTTGATAAGAAGGCACAAGTCTTAACAGAAGATCTATTGCATGAGATTGATGTAACAGAAGCAGTTAAGATTTTTAGAAATCTTTGGACAAGCTTGGAGAGCATGGCCGTAAAAGTTGCACCAAAGAATAAACAGTTAAATAAAATATACTTCAAATTAGCAAAGAGTATTGTAAACGGAAAAGAGGAGATTAGGTTTAGGATTCCACAAAAGAAATTTGAAATAAGAATAGTGAATCCTTTGAATCCGCCTATTCTAATGACTATTATTCAAGGTTCTAAAATACTAACAACTAGATCTGCGTACATAGCAGCTCTGGCTGGAAGTACGTTTGGTAGTGGTATTATAAGTATATATAACATAGAAAAGAATGAATGGCGTAGCGAGGCTTTATTCTATCCCTTTCCTACTGAGATATTTAGTAGAATAAGAAGTCATCTATCTCCGTATGTAGGTGATGAAGAGGTTATAGAAAGTTTAGGAATATATAAAGAATTTATTATAAGGTTCTTGGATACAGTGATCGTATATCTTGGAACAAAACCGGCTGCTAAAGTAATTGGAGATAAGATCGCGGAGAATTTAATCCCAAGAATACATAAACTAATAGCAGCACTTAATCTTATCACTCAGAATCATTCTTTAAAAATTGAAAGAGTAACCAGCAGTACTCCTGCATACTCACATATAAATATTATAAACAGAGAATGTAAAATTTATGCAAATATAGGAATCACTTTTTCAATCGAACCGCAACTCATAACTAGTTTTCAAATAGATAAGCAAACCTTTGATAATTATAAAAGTATTGTAATACCAATCCTCGAAGAAGCAGTTAATTATAGCTTAGGTAGATTGATGGATCTAAGTAGTTTAGTAAAAGAGAATGAAAAATACGAATTTGTAGATCCAATACATAGAGAGGCGGCTAAGAAATTAACGCTTTAACATTCAATAAAAAGTAATTCTTACTTTTATCTAAAAAATTCATAAGAGAGCTTAAGGAAAATTATAGAGGATTAATTTAATATTCTTCAAATAATTGAACTTTATTTTTTACCTTTCTTTTTATTTCTTCATCAAAAGTTAAAAGAGGAACGTTTAATTCGTTTGCAACCGAAACAATGATAGCATCTGCTCCTTTAAGACCAAATTCTATAGCACAATCACAAGCTATTTTTATTCTATCTTTTGTCAACTCTTCAACTATAATCAATTTACTTTCAATCCATTCATTAATTTTTGATTCTATTGTTCTTACAATTTCTTTATTAGAAATTCTTCTAGCTATTGTACCGCAAACTTCTGGAAAAGTTATTGCAGATATAATAATTAGAATTTTTCTATTTTTTAAAACGTTGTAAAAAAAATTAACTGCCTTATCTCTATTTATATCGCCTTTAAGAAATAAGCTAACAAAAACATTTGAATCAACAACAACCTTGGTAATCATTCTCTATCTTCTCTCATAGCTTCTACAGCACTTAATCCTTTAGGCCAATATTTAGCTACTTCATTAGCAATTTCATTTATTTCGCTTAATTCCTTATCCCATTCAATTGGCTCAATAATTATTTTTTTATCCTCAAGACTAACTTTTATTACGCTTCCTTCCCTTATTCCTAAAGCTTCTCTTAATTTTTTTCTAAGAACAATCTGACCTTTACTTCCTACTTTTAATAAAAGTTCTACTTTTTTTTTCTTCATACTTAAAATTATTTCCTACTTATACTTAAATCTTATAAAGAATTTTGTCATTCCACTAATCAATTGCAAACCAAGAAATATTTTATCCTTACATTCTTAAAAGAATCAAGATTGCTCTTTAAAGTTAATTATCATTGCTAACAAATTAGGAAAATTGTTTCAAAATAAGACACGGAATTTTAAAGTTGCTTACCAATTAAAATTATGAAAGTTTATTCATCTAGCTTCTCTATCCTCCCGAATAAGTCTAACAATATCTTCAATGTTGATCTTATCAAGGATTTCCTTTTCCCTTTTAACCTTTCCTCAAGCAAAATCGGTCTGTGCCTACGAACCTCATTTTCAAGCGTGCACCTTATAAGCTCAGAAGTGTTTATATTAAGCCTCCTAGCTTCCTCCAACAACTCTCTCCTCATTCTAGCAGAGACTGTAACATACATACCCATAGGTCGATACTCTAGATAAGTAATATATAACTAACCAGATATAAGCATTTAAATATGTTAGAGTGTTTTCTGCACGTTCTTATTAAAATAGTATTTAAATAAATTTTTTAATTCTAAAGTTTTAAATATAATAAATTTTCTCAAAAATTTCCATAAATTTATTTAACAGCTCATCACTTTAAGTACTAAGTTCTGTTGGATGATATATTCTAATTTCTAACAATAAACCTATATCAGTCTGCGTTGCTTTTATCCATAAATACAGGTACTCAGATAAATAGCACAAATTGTTATAAATATTTCTTTGATTTTTAGCTTCAATAGCTTCTTCATACTTCTTACCTCTCTCCTTCATTATGTTATGAACAAAATTTCCAAATGAATTATATCGATACCTTCTAAATGTTTAACGGTTCCTACATGATCTTTTCCTGCAAACATTTTCTCAATCTTAACAGAAAGACTTGCTTCATTCATATCTTTCTATATTCTGATCTAAGAACATGTGTTTGCAATGAAGAGCCTTTCCATATAAAATATCCGACTTCGCTTAGAGGAAGATATAAATATAATAAAGAAATTCCTGCAAGATAAAAGTAAAAGAGAATGGAACTTAAAAGTATGTAACCAGCGTTAATTGATGTGAAGAATAAAATTCCTATTATTCCAAAATATAATAACAAAGAATGCATAAGCCAAACGCTTATATCAGTAGTTTTTCTTAGATTAATCCGTATAAGACGTCTCAATAATAGCATTAAAGCTCCTATGCTCATAGCTGCATAAGCCAAATATGAAAGGATACTTAAAGGATGAAAAAATCCAAATCGATAACCTTTAGGATTCAGAATATGATTTACAAAATTCATTATTACCATTCCACCAAATCCATATACAATGAAAACTCTTCCATAAAAATGGAAATTTTCTTCGCATAGAAAACCTGCACGTCTCAAAAATAAAAGTTCATGTACAAATGTATTTATTATAATTTTTAATTTAGCAAACATCCCTAATCTTTTTTCTTTCAAAAATTCTTTAATTAAATTTATAAAAGGATAAGAAACCTTCCATCTTCTTATTCTTAATACCAATATATTCCACACAATAAAAATAAAATTAAATTAAATAAGAAATAAAAAATATCCAAAGGAAATTCGTTCATATTCTATCAAACAATATATATAAGCCATCATAACGCTAGCTGGGTCAACATACTTAGGACATGCTTCAGAACATAAACCACAGCCTTGACAAAGATAAACAAACTCTTTAAATTACTTAGTTACGTTTAATAGTTTATTCGAAAAACTTAAACATAATAAAGTTATAAAACTCTTTTCTTTAGAACGCTTATAATCTCTTGGAAGATTTGCTTACATTGAACGGCCTCGAATTTAGATAAACTAAGAGCTTCTTCGTAAACTTCCTTTGTTATCATCAAAAATGCGTTTTTACGCCATTTTATTAAACGAATTTTTAAGCAAATTAGAGTATTAAAAAACATGGATTACTTTTTTGGAAACTTCAAAGATGTAGAGGCAGAGACATTTCATATAGTTAGAGGGGCTATAAATACATACATTCAATGGCTAGTTAGGAAAGAACACGGTAATGAGAAATATGCTGTAAGGCGTTTCATTATTAAGCCTAAAGGTATGATACCATCTCATAAGCATAAGAACACTGAGACATTAATAATATTAAAAGGGAAAGGTAAAGTTTGTGTGAATAATCAAATTAGGGAAGTACAAAGTGGTGATTTCGTGTTCATAAATTCTAATATTCCTCATGCGCTAGAAAACGAATATGACGAGGATTTTGAATTTATCTGTATAATATCATATGAGGAAAATATGAGTATCCAACTTCTTGAAAGCATTTGCGGTAAGTAATCATACTTAAAAGTACCCAAATGGTACCATTATTTGCTATTATTTAGTACGAAGTTCCCTCTTGTTTTAATTAAAGAATTAAATTAAAGAGAAAAGAACAACGTTGTAGAAACGCATTAGATCTGTTAGGAGGAATGAATTAATAGGAGAAAAATCCAATAAGATCGAGCTTTCTTTAGACTTACTTAAAGTTTTGATAAATTGGAATTTTTGGTATAAAAAGACTTAGATATGCCAGTTCGATTATAGCTTGAAAAAGTAGAGGAAAATAAATATTGTTTGCTAACTAACTAAGTTATATGGAAGATTTGCTAGAAAAATATGCAAATTTCTTAGAAGATTATGCTAATTTTCTAAAGAATAATAAACCGATCATCGATATTCCTTTATCTTCACATGAACTATTGGCAGAAGCTTCAAGGATTAGGGCTAAATCTAGGGTAAAAAGAGAAAATGGCATAATAGTTATAAGATTAAACGAAGGAAATCCTGAGCATTGGGCCCATTTTGAAGGAGAAATAATAATGATCTTTGATAAATTATACAGGCCGTTAAGACTAGAGATAGAAATAAAGGATACGATGGATAGTGAAAAAGTTCTAAATAAATTAGAAGTGCAAAAATTCTCCGATACTAAATATGAAGACGAAATAATAGAAATAATTTTAGCAAAGGGCGAGCCTGAGCATTGGGCCCATTTTGAAGGAGAAGTAGTTATGGTTTTAGATAAGTCGTTCATACCGTTAAGACTAGAGATAGAAATAAAGGATACGATGGATAGTGAAAAAGTTCTAATGAATGCTGATCTTATCTAAACATCTTAAAAAACATTTAGATGAAATAAGGAAATACATGAAGAAATTTAACGATCCTACAATCCTTTAGGTCAAGAAGTTCTTTCTTTTTTAGAACGTAAAGAAGGAATAAGACAAACGCCCAACTTACGTTTAGGCGAGATTGAAAGGTGGAGAATCATATTGCATTTTAAATCTTGTGGAAAGATAAGATGTGTTATATCAAGAAGAAGAAATGAACTGATTTTAGTAACTGCACATCCAGATCCAGATGCAGAAAACTTTATAGAATTTGTTCATGAATAGGCTAAATCTAAAATCTCCAAATACCTGAAACTAAACTTGCTTTAAGAAATAGCTATGAATTGGAAAAATTTTCATCTAATCAAATTATATCTTATTTGTAGTTATAACAATGTAGTAAAATGTATTACTACAATTTATACAATTTAAAATATGAGCTGAGTTAATGTATCGACGAAAGTTAAAAAGGAAATTCTTGAAAAGTCTAAAATATACAATTCAGAGATTTTAAGACAAGCCCTAGAGCAGGAGATCACTAGAAGAGAAGAGGAGGAAGCTAGAAAGTCCGCTGAAAGATTATCTAAAGAATTAAGATTATCAGATGAAGAAGTTGCCAGATTAATTAGAGAAGATGGAGGAAGATAAAAAATATTCTAGACACTGCAGCAATATTATGTTAGCCTAAGACAGGACTGAAATTTACAACTTTTGCACCATGAACACTGTTACCTAAATATCTTCTATAAATAATACATTGTTTATTTTCATATTCAATAATTCTCTTTCTTTTCTGAATAACGCATTAACCTTCAAACCTATAGCAGATCCTATATTAAACGCATCAATAAAAGAAATGGGAAACTTACATTTTATTTCTGCAATTATATCAGAGAATGATGTGGAATTAGCTACTGTAAAGTATCCTGAATCGATTAACTTCTTAACTAACTCCTTAGCTTTTTCCATGCCGCTTTTTCTACATAAAATGTAAGTCAATTCGATTAACGTTACATCAGTAATCATAGGTTCTATTTTATCATTAATGATAAGATCAAGTAGTTTCTTACCTGTTTCTGAACCTTCAAAAATTTCAAACAATAGTCCTGTATCGATTATTGCTCTCATCTTCTCTTCTAGACTTCTCAAATTCTTCTCTTAATCCTTTAACAGAGCCAAAAAGAGAAATTAATAATTGGGGATTTTTCCTTCTATAATTGTAATAGAAATCTATTAGTAAGTCAATAGCATAATTTAAACTTATCTTTTCTCCCTTTTCTTGTTGCATTTCTGCTGCCAATTTAACTAACTTCTTCTTAACTTCTTTACTTACTCTTATCAGCTCGCTCATGATATAAAATAGTTTTAGAAAGTAAATAAAGTTAATTTTGTTTACTAAATTAATGTAAAAGGTGTTGAGTAATCAATCCCCTATCTTCTAATATTTTCTCTAATTTTACACAATATAGGCTGAAGCTAGCATTCGCTTGTTGATGTAGGATAAAAAATTGATCAACTTCTATTTTTAAGCTTAGATAAATAAGACTCTAAAGTTTACTCTTAGTATGATTTTTGTGTCCAATATTTAAAGGCAATTAGAATTTATAAAGCTAATAAATGGAAACATTACACAGGATAAATTACTTTAACACCTACTTTTTCAGCAGCTTCTTTTTGCTTCATATCTAACGTAATCAATGGTAACTTATTTTTCTTTGCTTGCGCAATATAAAGAGCATCATATATCGATACTCCTGTCAATGTAGCTATTTCAAAGGCATCATCGAGATACTTTTCTTCATCCTCCAATAGAATATTTACTCCTAATAAAGATTTCATTAAACGATAGAGCTCAAATACTGTATTTTTATCTACACTTTTTCTAACATAATAATCTTTCCAAAGCACGTTACTAACTTCTTTAACTATAAGATCTACAGATATAACATTTTTCATATAATTTACTATGATTTCCCAGCCTGACTCTTTTCGGAGAAAACTAGCTAATATAGATGCATCAATGACCATCACGGTCTTGCCTTATCATCTCAACCGAAGAACCTTTTAGTGCATGGAATTCTATTTTTGAAAGAACCTCACGAACTCTTTTAATGTTTTCCTCTGCCTCGATCTCCCTGATCTTCATTTCAATAAATTTCCTAATTTCTTCTGCCCAATTTAACTTTTCTTTATACTTAAGCATCTTTTCTTTAATTTCCCTTTTAACCTTAACACTTACAACGGACACAAGATTACTTTTAAGTAAACCGATATATAAACCCAGCAGTTTATAAAAAAGTTATAAGACTAAAATAAAAACTTTGATAAATCTTGTGAAGTTGTAACATGAAATGTAATAGTTTAATGATAAGGGGGTACTATATCATTTAACTTTTTCCACTAATTCCGTATCGTTTATTCAGCAATTCTTAAATGTTTAATAATCCATTCCCTTCTCCTAAAATACCTATAACGATTATGAATGGACTATTGAAGAATTAGATTTGCTACTTTTGATTACAATCCACATAGTGAAGCATAATATGATAAATTAGGTTAATTTGATTAATGCTATATCTGTAATCATAGGTTCTATTTTATCGTTAACTATAAGCTACAATAGTTTCTTTCCTATATTTCATCCTTCAAACATTTCAACCAATAGTCCTGTATCGATTATTGCTCTCATCTTCTCTTATAGACTTTCCAAGATCTTCTCCTAAGTTCTTCATAGAACATAAAAGAGAAATTAATAATTGAGAGCTTTTCATTATTATTATTGTAATAGAAATCTATTAACAAGCCAATAGCATAATTTAAGCTTACTTTCTCTCCATTTTACTGTTAGATTTCTGTAGCAACTTTACTAACTTTTTCTTAACTTCTTTGCTAGCTCTTATTAGTTCACTTACAAGATTGAATAGTTTTAGAAAGTAAATAAAGTTAATTTTGTTTATATAAGTTCTTGTAAAGATATAACTTGCATTAATTACTAAATCTTCCATTTTTTAATTATATAAACCATTAAGATTTAATCAAGAGTAATTTTATCATTTTTTATATACACAAATTCCTCTTTTATATCCTTATAATTTTGCTTAATTTTTAATCTTTATTTATTAAAATTTACTATAAAATCTTATTGTATACTAACTTAGTTCTAGCTTATAGGAGCTTTCTTTATACCTTGTTATTAAGGCTATTAAGGCTGGTATATAATATAAAGATAGCACTATCGGTATTGTCTGCCATCTAAGAGGATTCCCAGCTAATATTACTGTAGCTATTACAGGTGTTAAACCTCCTCCTATTACTGATCCAGTTCCACATATAAACCCTATCGCTGTGGCTCTTATTTTTGTGTCAAAGATTTCCACAAGATATGGAGCCATTGCTACATAGTATGCTGAGAAGACCGCTACCAGCAGCACTTGTCCTAATAATATTGTCCAGAAATCCTTTATGATAAATAGAAGAGGATAAATTATACTTACTGGTATACCTATTATTAATGTTAAAATCAATAGTTTTCTTCTTCCAATTTTATCACTTAATATGGCAAATAACACTATAAAAAAGCTCATAAAGATAGCAGAAATGGTTAGGGTCGTGAAAGATATTCCTCTACCGATTCCAAGTAAATCTAAGTAACTAATTGAATATATCGAATACATGAAGAATGTAGCTCCGTTAGGACCCCATATAACGACACCCAATAATAGATCTTTCCAATTTTTTCTGAAGGCATGGGTTACTGGATTTTTAAGTACTTGGCCTTTCTCAAAATACCTTTTAAATAGAGGGCTTTCCAATAATATCATTCTTATTATTATGCCAATCAATGCTGTCACGCCTCCAATGATAAAGCTTATTCTCCATCCAATAGTATCATAAATCCCTAAGGAGATCAATAATCCTGCGATGCTTGTTGCTGCTATTAAACCTAAGGGAACACCTTGCTGAACCCATGAAACCCAAAAGCCTCTGTATCCTTTAAATGCATGCTCGCCAATCCAAGCCACAGCATTTCCCCATTCGCCTCCTAACCCAATACCTTGAAAGAATCTGAATATTGTAAGAAGTATTGGTGCAAATATACCTAATATATTGTAGCCTGGTAAGAGGCCTATAGCTAAAGTTCCGATACCCATGAATAGAAGATCATATGAAAGGGAGGACTTTCTCCCAAGTTTATCACCTACAAAGCCGAATAGCAGTGATCCGACTGGCCTTCCTATGAAACCTAGTGTAAACGTTATTAGTGATAATAAATAGGATAGATATGGATCTAGAAATCTAAAGAATAGTGCTGGAAAGACTATTATAGCGGTATATCCATATATAAAAAAATCATACCATTCAATTATTGTTCCTATATTAGCTCCTATAGAAACCTTTACAAGATCAGATTTCGTTGTTAAATTTTGTATCATGCTAATAGCTTAAGCTCATACGTTATCTTAGATTTGAGAGATGAAGCAACTGGTGAAGTCTTGATAGAATGTTCAATAATATCTCTTATTACATCTTCTGAAGCATCTGTATCCACATAGAATATAACATGAATATTTTCGTAACCAGGATTACCCCCTGATCCTGTGTAAAAAGTTTTAGGATCACCTTTGACACCACTAACGCTTACAGAAAGCTTGTAAATTTTAATATCTCTTATTGCTGAATTATACACAATACCGATTACTAGACAAGCACCTAGAGAAGCCATAAGTGTAGGTCCAGGACCTGGATATGCATCAGAGCCTCCAACTATAGAAGGCATGTCAAATGATACCTCATAAGTTTTACAAAAGCCTTTAACTCTAAATCCTCCTGTCCAAAATAAGTGAGCATCAACCTTGCCTAAGCTTTCTATTAATTGAGTATCTCCATTAGCAATTTTTTCTATAACTTTCTTTAATGTATCTTTATTAGGATATTCCAGTGCAGAAGATTTCTTTATTGTTTTTCGCTGTTCCATATTTAAATAATGCCATATAACAGCGTTATATATAAGGATTTGTAGTATAATATTCCTTAAAGAAACTTAACAAGTATGTCTATCCTCTTTAGCCTAAGGCTTATATTTTAAAAGCTATCTTTGGTTTACATCAATTAAAAGCTCTGTCATTAATGGCAGAGATGGATAAACTTAAATAATGAGAAGAAAGATATGTTAGGAATTTCAGTAAAGCTTCTTCTAAGCTGGATTGTGTTGTAATTGAACTTAAGAAGGGTAGCGTTCAGCATTACTTTTTAAAATTCTTTTTGTTGAAACCAAGTCAAATGAGGAAGCTCTGATTCTTCCGATGCTTAGTAAATGAAACATGTAGCCCCGAATCGATGCTAGGAACCTAGAACTATTTAAAAAAGTAAAACCTCACTATTTCAGATAAGTAAAGAGCAAATTAAATTGTACATTAATAGCTAACTTGCTATATTTATGGGAAACACTATAAGCTGGTTATGAGAATAAGAATATATGGAAGAAAAGTTAATTTCACCGAAGATTGACAAAAAGGCTTACATAAGAACTAGAATTATAGAAACTTTAGACGATTTAGACATAGCTATAAATATGTGGATAGCAGGTAGAAGTAGGAACTCTGCAGGCAAAGTTTTTAGTGCAGTCAAAGCTCTTCTATCAGCGTTGGTCACTAAAAACTTGGATAAGCTATCTTCTGATTGGTATATAAAGAAAGGTTATAATGCTCCAACACGTTCTCTAAAAGGAATTTCAATAGATTTAGTTAGGTTAGGCTATATAGAAATTGAGAACATAACGAATATAGCTTTCCTTTTACATGATTATCAATATAATGGATTTGACCCTGATTTCTCTAAGTATAAAAATAAGAACGAAGTATTGCATGATGTAATTCTCGTAAGTAGGAGTATTTTAAATAGGATTAAAGAATGGTTCAAAGAGGAATGGGACAAAGACCTTGACAAAATATACGATATTGCCTCATCAGATTTGATGAAATTAGAGGCAAAAAAGCAATAGTTACAATAAGTAAATTTTTCTGATTTTAAACCGTAAGGAATTAAAGAAATAGTAAGTATTTTAGAAAGATTAAATAAATAAAAAACTTAAGTGTAAGAACATTTTATAAATTTAATCAATGGTTCAATTTGAAAACATCGTTGACCTAAAGGAACCTCATCATCTTTTCGATAAGAAACCTACTTTACTATTCTGGGAAACAACGATGGCTTGTCCTTTAAGATGCGTTCATTGTAGAGCGAATGCTATTTATCATAGGTCTCCTAATGAATTGAATACGGATGAAGCTAAGAAAATGTTAGAAATTATTTCTTCTTTCGATCCAAAACCTCCTATGATTGTTTTCACTGGAGGAGATCCTTTAATGAGAGATGATATATTCGAACTTATTGATTATGCTAAAAGCCTAGGAATGTTATGTGCTCTATCTCCAGCTGTAAGTGAAAATCTTAATGCTGAAGCTATTAAGAAAATTAAAGAACTAGGTGTATCAAGTGTATCAATAAGCCTAGATGGAGCTATTCCTAAAACCCATGATTTCATTAGGCAAGGGCAAGGAGTTTTTTATAGAACAATAAGTATTATTAAAGAGCTTGTCAAGAATGGAATAAGGGTTCAAGTTAATAGCGTTGTTATGTCCTTAAATTTTGAGGATTTTCCCAAGATTTTCCATTTAATCAAGAATTTGAATGTTGATGTTTGGGAAGTATTTTTCATAATAGTTACAGGTAGAGCTAATAAATTTCTTGATTTAGAACCAAGGAAATTTGAAGCTATAGCACAATTAATTTTCGATTGTTCTAGATATGGACTAGCGGTAAGAACAGTGGAAGCGCCATTTATAAGAAGAATCTATTACGAAAGGATGGTTGGAATTGAATTTCATGATGATCTTTATAATAGATTAAAAGATGAGCTGATTAAATTAGAAGGCATGCCTTCGAGTAAAACTACCATATATTCAAAAGGAACATTAGACGGTGACGGAATATTGTTCATAGCTCATGATGGTTCCATATATCCAGGAGGGTTTTTGCCTATTAGACTTGGAAATATAAAGAAAGCCAATCTCATTAAAGTTTATCGTGAAAACGAGCTTTTAAATAGAATTCGAAGAAGAGAATTTAAAGGGAAATGCGGAAGTTGCATTTTCAAGTATGTATGTGGTGGTTCAAGAGCAAGAGCTTATGCAAATACCAATGATCCTTTAGAATCCGATCCTGCATGTATATATATATCTCATAATTTAGTTAAATTCTTTAATTAAGTCTGGAATATTTAAATAAGATTAAAAATTAAAG
>AQVQ01000003.1 GCA_000375685.1 crenarchaeote SCGC AAA261-N23 | reverse complement strand
TCAATAAAAAAGAAAAGTTTAATATTGATGAGTTAATAGAATTATATGATTCACATGGAATTAGCCCTGAATTTGTAGAAGAAAAAGCCGCTAAATATAATATCAGTATAACTGTTCCACAAGATTTTCTAACAAGAATTGTTGAGAAACATGAGGCTACGATGCCCAAGGTTTCTCAAAAAGCCGAAATACCAAATGTTCCAAATATACCAGCAACTTACCCTATATATTACGAAAATCCGTATCTCAGCACATTTGAGGCAAAAGTTATAAAAGCGATTGAACCATCTTGGATAATCTTGGATAAAACCGCATTTTATCCAGAAGGAGGCGGTCAAATTTATGATACTGGGAAAATATATTACAAAAATAAAGTTCTAGAAGTTGTAGAAGTTTATAAGTCAGGTAATGTAATACTGCATAAAGTTAAAGGCAATTTAGAAGATGTTGAAGGGAAGGAAATTGTAGGTGAAGTTAATTTTGAACGAAGAATTAATATAATGAGGCATCATACAGCTACACATATAATACTTTATTCTCTAAGAAAAATTTTAGGAAATCATGTATGGCAAGCTGGATCACATAAAGACGAAGAAAAAGGAAGACTAGATATTACACATTATAGAAGAATAAGCGACGAGGAATTGAAATTAATAGAAAAAGAGGCTAATAGACTAGTTCTTATGAACATACCTGTTACTGCTAAGTTCATGGATAGAAGGGAGGCAGAAGAAAAATATGGTTTCGGATTGTATCAAGGAGGTGTATATGAAGGAGGAATAATTAGAGTTGTTAGTATTGGAGATTATGATCATCAAGCCTGTGGTGGCACTCATGTTAAAAGTACAGGTGAGGTAGGATTGATTAAGATAATCAAAGCTGAGCGCATACAAGACGGTATAGAAAGAATAGTTTATACAGCAGGAATAAAAACATTAGAATATATTGAAAATAGTGAGGATTTGTTGAAAAGTATATCTACAACCCTAAATGCTCCTCTAAATAAAATACTTGAGGGAATAAATAAAGTGGTCACAGAAAATAAATTGCTTAAAAAAGAGATGGAAAGGTTAAGAAAGAGTTTAGCTACCGAGATTTATGAAAATATTAAAGATAACCCTGTATATTCTAAGGAAGTCAAATTTTATTTTATTGATTCGCAAAACTTAAGTGAAGAGGATATTATAAGTCTAGGGGAAATATTCCGTAAAGAAAGTAAAGATTCTGTATTATTAGTTTATTCACAAAAGAAAGATCAAACGTTTGTTATGATATTTGCAGGAGATGATGCTATAAATAAAGGTATTAGAGCAAATGAGATTGCGAAAAATATTATTAACGTTACTGAAGGAAAGGGAGGCGGTGATAATAAATTTTCTAGAGTATATCTGAGTAGTAAATTTGAATCAGATAAAGTGATTAAAGAAACTATAAACTATTTGAATAGCAAATTAACTTGAAATGTCCGAACAAGAAATTAATTTTTTTGAGATAGAAAAGAAGTGGCAAGAAAGATGGTATAAAGCTAAAATTAATGAAGCTGATCCCATAAAAAATAAGAAAAAAATCTTTATAACTATTCCGTATCCATATATGAATGGCCATTTACATATAGGATTTGCATTTACCTCTTCAAGAGGAGAATTTTATGGTAGATATAAAAGAATGCAGGGATTCAATGTACTTTTTCCAATGGCTTGGCATTGGACAGGTGAACCTATAGCTGGAACGGCAAAAAGAATAGCGAAAGGCGACGAGAAATTGATTAATCTATTGAAAAGAATAGATAAGATTTCAGACGATGATATAAAGAATTTTGTAGATCCAATTTACATAGCTAAATACTATACAGAAAGGGCTAAACCTGCAATAATGAGATTAGGATATTTAGTTGATTGGAGAAGAGAATTTTATACCACGTCACTTAATAAGGAATACAGTGCATTTGTAGGCTGGCAATATAAGGTTTTAAGAGATAAGGGTTACGTTACGAAAGGTACTCATCCTGTGATATGGTGTCCGAATGACAAATCTCCAACAGGAGATCATGATAGATTAGAAGGGGAAGGTGTTTCGCCTGATATATTTTACTTAATTAAATTTAAATTCGAAGATGGATTTTTAGTTGCAGCAACTTTAAGACCTGAAACTATTTTCGGTGTAACTAACATTTGGATTAAACCGGATGAAGAATATTCAAAAGTTAAAGTAAAAGGAGAAATCTGGTTTGTATCAAAACCCACAATTACAAAGTTAAAGGAACAAGATTTCGAACCAGAAATCATAGAAATTAAAAGTGCTGAATACTTCATAGGTAAGAAAGCCTATGAACCTGTGTTTAATAAGGAAATACCTATACTCCCTGCTACTTTTATCGATCCTAAACTTGGAACAGGAATAGTATATAGTGTTCCGGCTCATGCTCCGTATGACTATGTTGGATTGATTGATCTACTAAATAATGAAGAGATGCTAAGGAGATTTAATTTGAATAAAGAAGATATTATAAAAATCAAACCTATTTCAATTATACACACAGACGAATTCGGTGATTATTCTGCAATAGAAGTGGTAAAAAAGATGAAGATAAAAAACCAAAATGATCCAAAACTTGAGGAAGCTACGAAATTGGTATATTCAGAAGAATTTAAAAAAGGCAAACTCAAGGAAAATTGCTTAAACTATTCAGGAATGAATGTGAGTGAAGCTAGAAAAAAAATCATTGAAGAATTAGCAAGCAAGTCAATGCTAGATAAGCTTTATGATACACCTTCTCCAGTTATTTGCAGATGCGGTACAAGATGTATAGTAGCGATTTTTAAAGATCAATGGTTTTTAAAGTACTCAGATGAAAATTGGAAATCTTTGGTCAGAAAAGCTATTGATCGGATGAAATTCTACCCCAATGAAGCAAGGAAAATGTTTATAGATACTGTTGAATGGCTTGAAGATAAAGCTTGCACAAGAAAATCTGGTTTAGGTACTAATTTGCCATGGGATAAAAGCTGGATAATCGAACCTCTTAGTGATTCTACAATTTACATGGCTTATTATATCATAGCGAAATATGTAAACCAAGGCCTTATAACCGAAAAGAATATGCTGCACGAATTTTTTGATTATATCTTTTTAGGAAAAGGTGATCCAGCACAAGTGAGTCAAAGATGTGGTATAGATGAACATCTTCTTAATGAAATTAAAGAAGAATTTGAGTATTGGTATCCAGTAGATTTACGAAACTCAGCAAAAGAATTAATTTATAATCATTTGACTTTTTTCATTTACCATCATGTAGCAATATTTCCAGAAGACAAATGGCCAGTAGCAATAGGTATTAACGGCCTTATGAATTTGGAAGGAGAGAAACTTTCAAAATCTAAAGGAAATATAATTTCTATTCAGGAAGCCGTGGATACATACGGCGCAGATACAATAAGATTATTTCTGGCTTTGGCTGCGGAAGGTTTGGACGATGTAGAATGGACTTCCAAGGGTTTGAATCAAACTAAAAATACTCTTAACTCGCTTTTTAATTTTATTTCTAAGCTAATTACTATTGAAGGAACTAACGAAAATACATCCTTGGATAAATGGATCTTAAGTGTTCTACAAAAGAGAATAAAACAAGTTACCGAATTTTTTGAAGAACTGAAAATTAGAAGTGCAACCAACATAGCGTTATACGAGATATGGTCTGATGTAAAATGGTATTTGAAAAGGGTAGAAAAACCCAACATTTCAGTGATAAGGATGGTACTAGAAACATGGATTAAACTACTTACTCCCATAATTCCGCATACGTGCGAAGAACTATGGGAAAGATTGGGAAAAACCGGATTTGTTTCCTTGGCAAATTGGCCTTCAGCTAATGAAAATCTGATAAATGAAAAAGAAGAAGCAAGAGAGTTGCTATTTGTAAAAATCCTTAGCGATATACAAAATATAATGGCTAAAAAAGAACAGATTAAAAGCATAATAATTTACGAACCCTCGGAAGTCAAATACGAAATTTTAAAAGAAATTAATTTTCTAGCTAAGAAAGGCAAGGGACAAAAAGAAGTCTTGGGCATCATAAATTCAAAATTTAAAATAGAAAATCAGAAACAGATAATTTCTACACTAGCTGAATACTACTATACTTTGGATCAGCTTTTAAGGAAAACCATTGATCATGCTGAAGAAATAGATAAAGCGGTTATTGAAGAGTTGGAAAGATACTATAGCAAAGAAGGAATAAAAGTAAAAGTATATAAAGAAGATGAGAAAGTAATTTACGATCCACTGAATAAGGCAAAAAGATCCCTACCTTTTAAAATAGGACTGTATATAGAATAAATTAAAAATTTATTATTTAGTAGAAAGATTTGGCTGTATGAATAAGCCCCGGTAGCTTAGCATGGACATAGCGCTGGCCTTCTAAGCCAGAGGTCACGGGTTCAATTCCCGTCCGGGGCGATAAGTAAAAATTTTTAACGGAAATATATTACTAATTAATGATGTAAAGCCCTGGTAGTTTAGCCCGGTTAGAATGTGAGGCTGTCACCCTTGCGACCCGGGTTCAAATCCCGGCCAGGGCGATTACTTAATTCTATTTATAAGAGCTTTAATCACTTGGTATATACTTATGAATTTCTTTTGTTGTGTAAGCAATTCTCCATTTTAAAAAATCTTCACCTAATATAAATTTTATATAACCAGTAATCGTCGAAATACTTTCTAAAACTGTAATAAAAAGAAATATAAAAATAGACAAAGGAAAATTATTACTAATATAATTTCTAATAATTCTTAAAGCTTTAAATGGAGATATGAAAATAAGTAATTTTATAGAATTAATGTGTCTTTTAGCGGCTTTTTCTTCTACAAATTCAGGGCTAATTCCATGTGAATCATATAATTCTATTAACTCATCAATATTAAACTTTTCTTTTTTATTGATCTTTTCCTTAATCATATTTTCGAGCATTATGTCGGCTTTCCTTAAGAGTTGTTCATATTTTTCACTTTCTAATTCAATTACCTCAAAGATTCTTTCTTTGTTTTCAACAAGACGAGGAAAAATCCTGCCCCATAATTTTATTTGCTCTTTAAATAATTCTTCGAGGGTTAAATCTATATTTAATGATTTTAAAGTCTTAAGCAATTTCCTAATGACCAGTCTCCCTAAGTAACCTTCGCCCATGTTAGAAGGGACTAAACCATCTGCAAGCATAAAAAGTACACACTTTGAATGATCTAGTATAGCATACGATCCCTCTATTCTTTTGATTAATTCTTTAGTTTCAATTTCATTTATTCCGACTTCTCTACTTATTTCATGGGTAGGATCCTTATTTTCTAAATAAAACAGAGATTTAGAAGAATGAATAAAAAGTAAATCTTTTAAATCCGAGGAAATTCTTGCTTTATTTAGAACTTTTTCAGCTAAATCTCCATATATTGCATGGAACGCTGAAGGTTTCCCTGATAAATACCAAACGTATCTTTCAAGCCCGTATCCAGTATCTACAATGAATAGAGGTAAATCCTTTAATTTATTTCCATCAATCTCATATTTCATGAATACAAGGGTAGCTATTTCTAAACCATTAGTAGCTACTTCAAAACAAGGTCCAGCATCTCCACCTCCCATCCAAGAATCCTCAATATAACATATAGAGTATGGGTCAATCTTCATACGCGATGCTGAGAATTCTTGACAATATTCAACAGTTTCATCTTTCCAATAAATTATCTTTTCTTTGGTATTGAATGCATGATGAGCCATCATTTCAAATATAGTAAGGTGTCTACCTGCAGTTTTTCCTACAAGATCTATATCCTTAAGTCTTATACAAGGTTGTGAAATTACCAGAGGATTGGCGGGTGGATTTGTTATTCCTTTAGTAACGAATGGTTGAAAAACAGCTATGCTAGCTATTGTCAAAAATATATCTTCTCTCCATCTAGCTAAAACAGGTCTTGGACTTATTTCTGTATGACCTTTACCCTTAAAAAAGTTTATGAATTCTTTTCTAACGAAATTCGTGTCAGCTTCCATTATTTTATTTCCTAAGAAATTATAAGTTACACATGGAGCGCTTTGACAATATTCAAAATCCTTATTAAGAGTCCAGAAAAACCTTTTACAGCTTTTACATTGCTTCCTTATGAAATTATTTTCATAAAAATATTTTAGATCATATTCCTCTTTACCAAATTCCATAAGAAAACAGTCTCAAGATGTTGGACTATTAACTTTACCCGAATAAAGCTGAAAGACCAGCAGATAACGTTTCTTCAGATACTTCTTCTTCTTTCTTCTTCTCTTCTTCTTTCTTCTTTTCTTCTTTCTTTACTTCAGTAGCTGGAGCAGCTTGTGTAGGCGTTGCTGTTACAGCTGCTGGAACAACTGTAGAACTCTTTAAAACTTCTTCTATATTTATTTCTTTTAAAGCAGCAGCAAACATTCTAATTTTATTTTCGTCGTAAGGTATTCCTGCAGACTGGAATATTTTGGTTAAATTATCTTCGTTGATTTCTTTCTTCGCGAAATGCAATAACAAACCAGCATATACGTATTCCATGTTAATAAACTATATCTTTATTCTAAAATAAAAATATTTTTATTCATTTTTTGTGGTCTCAATCCTACCTAGTATTGATTTAGCTAATGCATGCGCCTTAATTACATTGTATTTTAAGCTCTCTTTCTCGGGCAAAACAACACTCTGAAGTATTTTAATAGCATTTGCTTGCGCATTAGAAAGTATTATGTGCAATATTTCAGGTACAGGTAAAGTTGCGTTAATTGCTAATTTAACTGCGTTACTATACGCATCTATCACATCTTTTCTTATTGCTTCAACATCCAAAGTAATACCTTCGACTATACTCCTTCCGTCGAAAAAGAATTTGATTTGAAGAGTTTTGGCAATTGGCTTTATATTTAAAAGGTTTAGTAATTCAACAACTTCTTTAGTTATTTCTGAACCTTGTTTAGTTACTACTGTATCTTTTGTTATCCAAACAGACCCTTCTTCTATTTTAGTCGGTATCTTCAGCTTACTAAATTTGCTCAGTAATGGTCCAGGCGTCAGCCCAGTATTACCTGAAGGGATAACAATATCTACAGGAGCTTTCATTCCAGGTTGAGCAGCCGTATATATTTTATTCTTTTCTAGTAATAAGTAAAACTCGTAAGGATTTAAGTTAGTAAATATAAAGCAATTCTGGTTAACCAACTTTTTCTCCAATTTTTCTTTAAGTTCGGATCCGAACTTTTTTTCTAGCGCAATCCTTACTAAACTGTTTTTTGCAACTTTTAATATTCCATAATTTCTTATTATTTTTCTCAATTCCTGTATTTCACTACTACCTAATCCGACCAAATTTCCTACTATTAGATACTTGTATTTACTAAAGTAATCTAACAATTCGTTGATATATTGTGCTTTTCTAGCTCTTGTAACTTTTTTAGTAGCTCTATAACGCAATGACATTTTACTTTATTCTTACAGGATCAGACATAGTTTTTTTAATATAAACACTTTTAATTCTACCTTCTCCAGCTAGAATTTTTTGAACCTCGTTTATTATATATAATGCGTTTTCAGCCACTTTTTCAATACCATCATTTTCTTTACCTATAATACAACTTATAGTAGGTTGATTTTTGACTCTAATTTTAACACTTTGCTTTAAATCTTTGATTATGCCTGCAACATCTGAGTTTGGATAAATCACCTGGGGCAACTTACCTCTTGATCCTAAATATGGCCCAAGTAATTTTCCTACCAAGGGCATCAAGTCTGGTTGTGACAAAAAAAAGTTAAATTTCTTGGCAATTTTCTTTAATTCTCTCTTATTTCCCTGAAGTTTTTCTAAATCTGTCCTTCTCATTATCAAATCTGCACTCGCTTCTTCTGCTAATTTTGCTATATCCTTCTCTGCAAAAACACAAACCTTGATATCCTTAGATATTTTATTTGGCAATTTAAGTATAAGATTAAATTTGTTTGCAATTTTCTTAACATCAACATCTGATAAGTTTATAATCAATTCGTATGATTGAGTAAACTTCCTCTTTTTAGTATTTTCTAGCTTTTTTAAAGCGTCTCTTATTACCTCAATGTCGGTTTCAGATTTTTGTAAAGCTTTTGACATTGTTATACTTCTTTAAATAAATCATCATAAAGACCTTTATCTATTTCTTTTTGAACTTCTCTAGGATCTTTATTTTCTACTGTGATGCCAAAACTAAGACACGTACCAAGAATCTCTTTAGTTGCCGCTTTTAAGTCTTTTGCTAATAAGTCTTTCATTTTAAGCTTTGCAATCTTTACAACTTGATTTATGGTCAAATTTCCAGCTTTTTGTTTTGCAGGCGAAGACGACCCTTTTTCAACTTTAAGCTCGTGTAATAAGAGCGCAGCTGTTGAAGGTGTGCCTATTTCGATTTCAAATTCCTTAGTTTCTTCATCGACTTTAACAGTTACCGGTACTCGCATACCAGCAAACTCTTTGGTCAAATCATTTATTTTCTTAACTACATCCATCACATTAATACCTAAGGGTGTTAAGGCTGGACCAATTGGCGGTCCACCTGTAGCTTTACCGCCCTCAATGGTAAAGTTGAACGATTTTGATTTGGGCATAATTTATTCCTACTTTCTACTTCTTTATAACTTTTATGTAATCCGCAGAAAGCTGTATAGGAATTTGAGTTGGAGCATCTTTTAAAATTACTCTAACTTCATTTTTACTTTTATCCACACCGATTATTTCTGCAATACTTCCCTTAAAGGGACCAAAAGTTATTTCTACCTCGTAACCTTCCTTAAGTTCTTTAATAACCTCCTTAGGCACTATTAGGTGTTCTATTTCTTTAATGTCTATCATTCCTTTTATTTGTCCTTTAACATGTTTTAAGCCGTAAATCAAGGTAAGCACATCACCCATGTTTTTAGCTTCTATCATTACATATGATCTCATTTCATCCAGTACTAACGCAGAAACTACGGTTGTTTTATCTGCTACAGCCTTATATCTTTCATTTATTATAAAGGCCGTTGTGTTTTCGTAACCAGTTGTTACTCTAACAGCGAATATTTTAGTATCTACTTGCTTACCAGAGCTTTCTTCTTGAACCATAGTAATATAATAATAATACTAAACCAATTATAGCTGTAAATATTAATATAACTATTTGTGGTATGCTTGAAATGTTCAAACTCTGCAAACCAAAACCTAACATGCTAATTACAAAACTGTAGGTTCCAATTATTAAAAATCCGACCCCTACAATTTTAAACATTAAATTAAATTCACTTTTCGTAGGTTTGACTGCTAAAGATAAAATGTTTCTAACAGAGTTCCAAATCGATTTTAATTTTTCTGACAAACCTGACGATGTGTGATATTACTCGCTTTCATTTTAATAAACTTTATTCAAAATAGGGTTATCAAAATAGATTTGCTTGAATGTAATCTATTTTCTGCTTGGTCAAAAACTATAGAATTTTTTCCATAGACCACGCTTTCTGTTACTTCCTCTCCCACATGCCATGGAGCACAATGCATAAAGTAAGCATTTGGATTCATTTCGAATATTTTCTCATTAACTTGGTAATCTCTTAATTCTTTTAATCTAATTTCTCTCTCATTTTCCATGCCCATTGAGACAAAAGTATCAGTATATATTATGTCAGCGTCGGATATTGCCTCTTTAATGTTTTCTGTTACCTTTATTATAGAACCCGATTTTTCAGCGAATCTTTCTGCTTTCTGTAGAATCACTGGTAACGGTTGATATTTTTTTGGGGAAGCTATAAAAATGTTTATTCCTATTATAGCAGAACCTAAAATTAAGCTATTTGCAACATTATTACCTCCATCGCCCAAGTAAGCAATTTTAACTTTATTCAAATTTCCTATCTTTTCACGAATAGTATAGAAATCTGCAATAATTTGACAAGGGTGCTCCAAGTCGCTTAATGCATTAATTACAGGTCCATCAAAAAATTTTGCAAACTCTTCAAGATCAGAATGTTTATACACCCTCAATATAGCACCATCAAAGTATCTATTGAGCATCAAGGCAGTATCTTTTATTGTCTCTCCTCTTGCTAGCTGTAGTTCATTCCATCCAAAGTAGTACGCATATGAGCCTAGTTCTTGTAATGCAACAGAAAAAGAGGATCTAGTTCTCGTAGAGTGTTTTTGAAATATCATTACAATTTTTTTACCGGTCAAATACTTTGTCTCTTTTACACCTATTTTTGCCAATTTTTTAAGCATTTCTGTTAAATCTATTAAAGCCAGTATTTCTTGCCTAGATAGATCAGTGATAGAAAGCAAATCTCTTCCCCTGAGTCCCTTTATTATTTCCATAAAATGATCCATTATTCTAACAATTTACTTATTATCCATTCCTTATTAATAGGTATAATATCTTCATAACTTGTTCCGGTACCTACAAATAAGATTGGTTTTTTTGTAGAATATATCAAAGATAAAATTGTACCGCCCCTTTCATCTGCATCTACCTTGGTTAGTATATAGCCTGTGATGTTTAATTCTTTGTTGAAAATTTCTGCTTGATAGTAAGCATCATTTCCTGACAAGCTGTCCACAACAAGTAAAATTGCATTTGGTTTAATCACTCTTACTAACTTTTTCATTTCATTGATTAAATTAATATCGGTATCCATTCTACCAGCCGTATCTATTAATACGACGTCAACATCATACTTTTTCGCATACATTACAGCATCATAGGCTACAGCTGTAGGAGAAGAGCCATATTTGTGCTTTATCATCATAACATTCAAAACTTTTGCATGACTCTCTAACTGTTCTATTGCACCTGCCCTGAAAGTATCAGCACAAGCTAGCAGACATTTAAACCCATACTTATTTTTTAGAAAATTACAAATCTTCGCTATAGAAGTTGTTTTACCTGTACCGTTTATTCCTACAAAAAGAATTATGTAGGGCTTATTTTTCTTAATTTCGTTGATTAGATCATATTCAGGAACCTCTTCCAATAAATTTTCAAGTGATTCTCTATAAATTGAATTAATTATTTTATCTGTTCCTTCAAATCTAGAAAATTTTTTTGTTTCTAATTTACTAGCAATTTCATCGACTATCGTATGGGCTATTTCTGCAGCTACATTATTTTCTACCAGCTTTAATTCAAATCGCCATAATTCTTCCTTTAAGTCCTCTTTGCTTAGTTCAGTTGTTAAAATTTTCTCTTTAAGCGAATTGAAAACTTTCTTCAGACCGGAAAACATTACCGTTTTGTTTCAGTTAATTTAGCTATTTCAGACTCTAATCTTGAAACTATTAAACTTAATTCCCTTATTATTTTACTTGTGTTCTCCAATGATTCTGTTATTTTTTGTTTCCTTCTATTTAAGAAATCAGTAGCTTGTTCTAAAGTATACTCAATGAATATCTTAGCGCCCACATTTAGTAAAATTTTATTCTCTTTTGTAAGATTAACTTTAAGATAAGAACCGCTTCCAAGTGAAGCATAAATTTCCGTTTGCTCACTCTTTAATTTATATAATTCGTTGATTGTGGAAAGAGTGGTATCTACTTCATTTAATAAAGCAGTTATAGCTGTGAATTCATTCTGATAATTATCTAAAAGTTGCTTATAATACTCATACTCTAAAACTTTTCTATTTATTTCACTTTCCTTGCTGCTCATCTTCTTTAACCTCTACTATATATTCAATTTCAATGTTGCTTCTTTTAGCTTTATAATTACTTCCTAGTCTAGATAATAGAACATCTATAGCATGTTTCAAAGAATATGCGTATACATAAGTTCTAAAAGATAGCTTGAAATCTTTACCTTTTTTTACTATACCCTTGGCTTCGTATTTATTTAGGCTTTTTTGCGAATCCAAGGATTTGTTCAATTTTCGCAATCTCTGCACCTGTGGTCAACCCCCCTACAATTATTCCTTTATTATTCTTAATTATACCTAGCTTAATAATATTACTTCCCCTATTTACTGTTCCTATGTCGCCTTTTACTGAAAAAACTTCCTCAAATAATTTTAGATCATTATCGTCAAAGCAAGGGGACGCAAGAAAACCATTATTATCTACAAAAATATAGCTTGCTAAAGGTTTCCCCTTGTTCAGATAAGCTAATTTTTTTATCTTTAGAGTATTTTTTACAGTCTCGATTTCTTCTTTATCAAAACTTATGTGTAATATTGCGCCATATGAATTAACACTGATTAGATTTCCCAACGCATTATATTTAGATTGTAAAATTTCTACGTTTTTAAAATATGATTTCAATATCTCTATTTCCTCTTTGGTAGAAGTCCAAGGCAGTAATGCGCCATTTTCATTAGCGACTATGAATACACCGATCAATGGGCTGTTTGAAATATTTATTTCAACAATTTCAGTTTCGAGTGTTTCTATGAAAAGCTTTTTAATTTTGTTATCTATGCCTTTTGGTAAAAAACAAACATCATCTGTAGCAAATGCATAAGCACCTACTATTTCTGAGTTATAAATAAAGCCTCTTGATGTTCCAGCCACTACTGTAATGGTAAAACTAATGCTTTATTTTTATCTGTTAAAACCAACCTAACCTTTATTCTTGAAGGTGGCTTTTTTGCCCCTCTTTGCCACACAATCATGTTAACATTATTATGAATTATCACTTCGTTTAGTTTCGTATATTGAGCTATTCTATTTTTCAGCTCGTTAATAGCTCTTTTAGCTCTTTTTAATTGTGGTGCTTTTTTGGAATTTCTAAGGTTGATAGTTATAACTTTTTCTTCTTTAACTTTTTCGCCCTCTTCTAGAAATTCCTCATAGATTTCTTCTTTCTTTGTCTCAACCTTTTCTTCAACTTTCTCTTCTTTACTCATGGTTTAATTGATGATGTTCTCCAGGTCCTTCTACGATTGGTCCTTCTTAATCTTTTTCCTCCAGGTCTTGTTTTGGCTGTGACCCAAATTGGAACAGGCTTAGATAACTTATTCTCTTTGGCCAGTTTTTTCTTTTTATAAAGTGTTTTGTTTTTGGCCATTATTCTCTTCTTATTATTCTAATTTTTGTTTCTGAAGGTTGCTGCAAACTTTTCAGCATAGCCTTTAATTGCTCATCCGTAATTGGAGCTTTAATCCTCCCATTAAGTGCAAGCTGTATAAGTTGTGCTTCAAGCTGTTCAACAAGATCTTTTTTAACAAGCTTTAATGTTTCCATCCTGCTTCTTGCTTCGGGAGTAAGTATTTTCCTAAGTATTTGTGCTTTCCTTTCTTCCAGTTCTTTTTTCTGTTGTTCCCTAATGTATGCTTCTTCTATCCTTCTTTGATATTCTTCAAGTTTTCTTCTCCTTAGCTCTTCCAGTTCTTGGTCCTCCTCCAACTTTACCACCCCCAGGCTTATATTTAATTAATTCTGGTCTAATCTTTATTAATTCATTAAATATTTTAGTTGATAACTTATTTATTATTGACCTTCCTTGTTTAGTCAAAATTCTTCCCTCTTTTGTTTTTTCCACCAAGCCAGCCTTTTCTAGCTGTTGTAAGATCTCTCTTATTATACTTCCACTACCCTTTACATGGTGTTCCATTCTTTGGCCGTATCTTTTTCTAGTTCCATAAATTGTTCTAAAAGTTTTCACACTCGCAGGTCCTATTAAGTATAGTTTTCTCAAGATTGAGGCGCTTCTTCTATACCACCAGTCGTTTTGTATAGGTAATCTTTCTTTTCCGGTTGAGGTCTTAACGAAGGCCGCCCATTCAGGCGGCTTAATCTCTTTTACATTCTCTTTTAGATAATTTGTTATCTCATTGATGAGCATATCTGCTGGGACGTATCTAGGATCAGTCATATGTAGATACTTTTATTCTTACCATTTATATAAGGGTAACTAATTTTTTTTCCTTTTCTTCTCTTATTACTCTTCCACAGTTTGTACAAATTTTCACAATTTTTATTTTTGCACCTTTCCCATGAACTCTAATCTTTACGCCATGGGGAGGAATAAGAAGATTGAAGCAACTTTTACAGTAAAGCTTCCTCAAATTTTCCGGTAATCTTAAATTAAATTTTCTTTTAATTCTGATGGCTATTCTTATGCAGTTTATAGCAAATTGGTAATCCTCCTTATATTTTTTTAAGGCCAATCCGATTAGAATTTTCAATCTTTGGTAAGCTAGATCTTTTTGTTTTATTTTTTTGTTCTTTCTAATCATTCTTCATATATCACTGCAAATTATTTATCTAGATTTTTAGATAAAAATAATGTAATGGCCCAGGTTGAGTAGTGGCAGCTCGTAGGCCTGTGGAGCCTATTGCATGGGTTCGAATCCCATCCTGGGCCCTTTCTTTAGGGCCGGTAGTTCAGTGGTAGAATGTCCGCTTCGCACGCGGAAGGTCGTGGGTTCGAATCCCACCCGGTCCATTTCATTCATTAAAAATAATTAGTATTGAAAGCAAAGTTATGTTTATAAATTATGTGCTTGAATTTATTTTAGTTTTAGTTTAATGTCCGATCTCAGTTCAGGTGAACTAATAAAGTTAAGGAGGTTAATAAAAGAATTGAAGAGTAAAGAGGGCAGAGGTACCGAGCTAATTTCTCTTTACATTCCTGCAGGGAGGCAAATTGCTGATATAATGGACGTATTAAAAAGCGAATATTCACAAGCTGGTAACATAAAGGACAGAACTACGCGCCATCATGTGCAAGAATCTCTAGTAAGTATAATGCAACGATTGAAATTCTTTAATAAGGCTTCAGGAAACGGATTAATAGTATTTGCAGGTTATGTCGCAGGCGACGCTCCAGGAAATGAGAAATTTGAAATATACTTAATTGAACCTCCAAAGCCTATTTCAACATACTTATACAGATGCGATTCAAGATTTCATGTTGAAATATTGGAAGAAATGTTAAAAGTTGGTAATAAGTATGGCTTAGTTGTTATAGATAGGGAAGAAGCTTCATTTGCTATTCTTGAAGGAAGCAATCTAAATATTATAGAAACCATCACATCAGGTATCCCAGGAAAGCATAGAGCTGGGGGCCAATCTGCAAGGAGGTTCGAAAGGGTTATTGAAATAATGGCCCATGAGTTTTATAAAAGAATAGGAGAAAGGATGGTTAAGTATTATCTTCAAGATAACAAGGTTGACGGATTAGTTGTAGGAGGACCTGGTCCTACAAAAAATGATTTTTTAGATGGTGATTACATTCCTGGAGATTTAAAAAAATTAATAGTAGGCGTAGTCGATTTGGGCTATTCAGGAGAAGAAGGTGTATATGAACTTTTGCAAAAAGGTAGAGAATTATTCCAAAAAGTAGAATTAGTTAAGCAAAGAGAAGAGGTAGATAATTTCTTGAAATTGTTAAACGAAGATCCAAAGAGGTTAGCAATAGGAGTTAAGGAGGTTATCGAAGCTATAAATCAAAAGAATTTATCCAAGTTGATCATTGTGGAAGATGTTTCTATAACAAAGATAGAATATTTATGTTTAAATTGCAATAACATGAATCAATTAGTTTCGGGAAATGAGCCTCTATTGAAAATTAAGCAAAGTTTAAAATGCAATTATTGTGGCTCTGAGAATGTGAAAATTATTTCACAAACAGATATAACCGATGAATTGGTCGATAAGTCTATGGAAATAGGTGCTGATGTAATATATTTAAGTAAAAATATAGGAGAAAGTGAATCCATAAAGTCTAATTTCCAAGGAATAATAGGAATATTGAAATACTGAAAGGTTTCTTTTTAAACTATTCATCATATTTTATATTGTCGTTATATGCAGTGGGTTTTAAAAATAGGCGGCCATCTGATAACAGAAAGTGAAGAAACTTTTATAAGCTACGCAAGAATTCTTGACAAACTTTCTTCAAAATACAAGAATTTTCATATCGTAATAGGAGGAGGCAAATGGGCTAGAAGCTATATAAATATCGGAAGATCTTTAAGTTTACCCGAATCGTATTTAGATTTTATTGGTATACATATAAGTCAAATTAACGCGCAGATAATCCATGAAAGTTTAAGCAATAAATCAGATTTCTCTTTCGTAAAAACTTTTGATGAATTGGTCGAAAAAATAAACGAGGGGAAAAGGATAATATGCGGCGGTTTATTTCCTTCAATATCGACAACTACTGTAGCATGTTTAGTTTCTGAATTAAGTAGGGCATCTTTGTTATATGCAACTAATGTCGAGGGTGTTTATGATAAGGATCCTAATTTATACAAAGATGCTGTTTTTATCAAAAAATTAAGTATTGATGAATTAGCAAAAATTCTAGAGAAATCCATATCCATTTCTGCAGGAGAATACAAGCTTTTTGATCCACAATCTTTACATATAATTAGGAGGTCAAAAATAGTTGTAAGAGTATTTAACGGAAAAAAAGAGGAAAATATAAAAAGAGCTTTAGAAAATGATGATATTGGAACAATAATTACACCCTAATGCAGGGGTGCCCGAGCGTGGTCTAAGGGGCTGGACTCAAGATCCAGTGGCTAAAGGCCTTCGTGGGTTCAAATCCCACCCCCTGCAAAAAATTAAATAAAAAAATTAACTTTGTACTATTGCTACAAAAGGTATAGTACCTGCAGTTGTTTGTAATACCCCGTTAACATTGGTATTTAAGGTTATGCTAGTGCTGTAAGAAGCGCTAAAGGATACCACAGCGCCCACCCCTACAGTTACTAAATTTGGTGTATTAGAAATGATTGTCCAAGGTACTCCATTGACTATAACTCCTGTTACGTTTACAGGAACGTTACCAGAATTTTTAACTGTTATATATAATGTATAATTATTTCCATTCTTTGCGATCACAGGAGTACCAACAACAAGCAGCGCACCTTGTTTGCTAGCTGATGTGCCTAAACTATACATCCAAGTAATTACTACGCTTGCGATTGCAATAGAGGCGATTATTAATAATACTGCAACTATTGGACCAGATATATCTCCTCGTCTTTTCTTAATAACTTTTCTCATCGCTACTTCGTCTTTTTATTTTAATATTTAAGCCGCTACCGTATTGTTAATTGGAAATATTTTTATTTCGTTATTTGAATATGAGAAGATAAAGTAATATCCTATTCCTCCACCTATTACAGGTAATATAGAAGTAACATTTTCTGAATAACTTGCTACCGATATTCTTATTAATGTAGAATTAACAACATTTATCAAGACAAGGTATTCAGAGTAAATTTCAAAGCTGATATTCGAGTTATAGTATTTTTTATAAAAATATATTTCGTTCAAAATGTTTTCCACTTTTTCTTTATAGTTTTTCAGAAAAATTGAATAATTTACATTTTGAAAGTTATAGAACATTATAAAAGAAGACGTTAACAAAATCGCCCCTAAAAATATCAACGCGAATGTATTAATTATCTCTATTACAGCTTTATCCATTATACAGTTGCTTTTAGGATATTGATTTCTATCTTAGTAAAACTGAATTGAACAACATCTCCTTTAAAAATGATGATATTGAAGACAACGTTATTGTTTATTTTGCAAACAAGGATATCGTTATCTAATATAATCCAAGTAACTTGTGCCACTTTTTTAATGAAATCAAAGGTTATTTCATTTTCGTTTTGAATTAAGTATGAAGAATTTGAAGTGAGATAAATTACTTGTATATAATATAAAGTACGGTTATTGGGCAACTTTGTAACATTGATATTATAAAATACCAATGGAATCAAAAAATCTCCATTAATCAAATAAACAGTTTTATTCGATACTAAAACATTAGATATTGCTGAAAAGTTGCTCGCAAATCCTATTATTATATAAGATAAAGGTATTTGCATGTATTGAAATCTAGTTTCACAGGTTAAGCTGGTATTAAGCAAATTATCTAAATATAATGTACTGTTTCCTAGATTAACTAGTACAGAGAATTCGTACAAATTGTTGAAGTATGCACTATAAATTGTTCTTGCAAGATAATTAAGAATATCCTGTTTATTAAACTGTGGCGATTTATGGTAAATTATATAATAGTTTGAAGAATAGAAGTAATAAACCGATATTGTGGCAAACGATAAAACAAATACAATGATTAATGCTTTAGTTAATAAATCTGATACATTCACAAAAAAATTTTTTGCTTTATTATTTAACCTTCTATAAACCAGATACCAAAAGTGTTACGTTAGAGTACTTAGAGGGTAGCAGTATAAAGTTATTGGAATGTAAATAATATATTGCTACACGTAGGGAATAAATTGAACCACCGTAAATAATATTTATCTCCCCGTTCATATCTGTTTTGTAAATTCCAAAAATTATGTCATTAATAACTACCATTACTTCCGCATCACTTATAGGCCTTAAATTAGCAAAATTAACAACCTTAATTTTTACACCGTAGCTTTTATCTGAATTTATCATGCTAATTGCGACGGTGGAGTAATTGATGTAGCTAATACTGTTATAAACATTTGCTCCATCGAAAAATATGCCTACAATTTCGATTTGACCAGTGATTTCGTTAACCAAGTTTTTCACAACGTTTTCATTAATTGTTACCTTAAGATAACCACGGTTATCTATGAAATTTCCTTCTACGCCAAAAGGTAGTATAATAACGCTTAGTAATCCACTTTTATTGTAAATAGGATAATTCAGTGTTTTCCAATAATATCTAAATATCAAAATTAATTGATCGTTGAAATATAGTGAATCATTTAATGCTATTTTTGCTTCATCGATTATTAAGTTTGTAGATGCTTGAATTGGTAGAATTATAGATGAGATTTTATTGTAATAAATAGCAAGATTCGCAGTAAGGTCCACAGTGTAATTTCCTTTGTTAAAGCTTAGCGCAATATTATTTTGGTTATTAAGAATTATGTATAAAGATGTAGAACCGCTTAACGTATTATTTAAAGTTATGTTTGGTATTTTTATTATAGTTTGTATTTCAGTTGAATTATAGTTGTTAACTAAAAAAGCATTGCTTGGAGTTGCTTTAATAATTATATTTTCAATTAGAATCTTTATTGGAGATAAAAGAGATAAAGTTATTCCTTGAATATTCAAATAAAGTACAAATTTAATTTTCTCTCCAACTATGCCAATAAAGTAATCATTTTTAGTTAGATTTGAACTATTTCGATTAGGGTCTATAATAAATAACTTAGCTTGAACTTTGTTTAAATTGCTAATTTGAGAAGGATTACCATTATTTTCAGGTATCATGTAGAATGTTATATTTACAACCATGTTATCTCTAACATATATAACTCCACTATCAGGGTTAGGATAATATAAATTGTTATCAAAAGCAATTGGTGTTACTTTAAACTGATAATCTCCTTCAAGTAGATTAAAGCTTATACCGTTGCTACCTAGCGCAGACTTTGTTATATTTCCTATTGATACTTTCCATATTAGATTGCTTGGGACTCCTTTTTGAAAGAAAGTCACATTAAAAAGTCTACCTTTAATATATAGCGAGATTTGCTGATCTTTTGCTAAACTCTGTATTCTTAGTGTTGCAGTTGTTGAAGGACTTAGAACGTCATTTATTAAGATTGTGCTTGAACTTGCCCAGTGGTCAAACTTATAATTACTTGGATAATTAGCTTTTATGGTATATGTTCCAGGAACGTAAGCAGTTACTCCGTTGTCATTGTAAATACCCCCATTGAAAATTATTTGAGCATCTTTTGCTACTTCATATCCTACTGATGTAATGAGATATGTATGAAAATACAGCCAAGGTTTCCTAATATATAAATTTATGTATGATCTATCAGAAGTTTGTGATAAAAGCTGAACTGAAGTAGAAGAATTATACGGATTTTTTATTACTATATTTGAGCTTGAACTCCATTTAACAAATATGTAATCCAAATCAACGTATGCAATCAGATTGAAAATCCCAACTTTGTAATCTGTACATGAGTTTAAAACATAAGTGCTACCATCGAAGTTAATAATTGCCCCTTGGCCATAAGATTGCTCCGTACCTATAGGCGTTATGAGATATCCTCTAAAACATAGTAAAGGACCATTTAGGTTTGAAAAAACGGTTGGGATGTTTATCGTAGCTGCTATAAGCAAGGATAATGTTAGTAATATCAATAACTTTGTCCTGAAGTTGCTTAAGTTCATCAAAATTTTTTTAAAAGTTTTTATAAAAACGACTAGTCTTTTGATTCTCTTTTTTGCGAATTAAAAAGATTTAATTGATCAAATCAAAGCATATTAGATGGAAATATTAAGCCGTTAATCTTCCTTTCAACGACTCATTGAATCAATTGAATAAAGGATATTAGCTATTAACAATACTTAACTTTCTCATTTCACCAATTAAACTGTATTTCTAATTAGATAAGAAAACTTCAATCTCGTTTGGCTTACTATAAAGTAAACTTATATGGCTCATTTGTGTTGCTACAACTCTCTCTCCAGAGAAGGTTACTTTATAATATATAAAATTTGAACCGATATTGACAATTAGATTGTTAGGATCAAGAATAAAAGACTTCAAAGTTCTGCTATCTACTGAAGGGTAAAACATAATTGTTCCGTTTAGATAGAAGTCTATTCTGCTTCCGGGCGTTAGTATTAACTCGATGTTTATGGATGTTTGAATTTTTCCGTATATATAATTTATTGCATTATTAATTTTGACTAAATCTTTAATTAAAACATCTTGATCCAAATAACTGTAATAGTTAAGCAATTCAGCGTAACTAAGAGAGAAAGATATTGATATTAAAATGATCAAACTTACCGTTACCACTATGTTTGATAATATAATTGATGGCATTACACTAGCACCCAGCCAATAATTCCATAGGAATCCTTTAAGCCTATGATCGTTTTTCCTATGCAGTTTGCAGGTAGTATAAATTCTAAATATGTTTGGCCTCTTAGATAAGCAAAATTGCCATTTTCACTTCCGTTAACTAAAGTCTCAAATTGATTTGTAATGTTAATTCTTTCGTTTCCAAAATAAACTTCATATTTATAGTTCAAGATAACTAAATAATAATTATATATGCTAGAATTGGAGATCACAATTTTTGCTTCGCTAACTATCATGTAAAAATTAAGTCTAAATATACCATTCTTGAAAAATGTCAGATTGAAATACGAACCTTTGCCTTTATTTAAACTTCCATTCAAGTAAAGCAAATATGGATTACTTGTAGAATTGATGTAAAATTTCATATCAGTTTGGCCTATTATTGCAGAAGCCTTATTGAGGGTGTAGTTGTAGTAATGCAGTGCAAAAATTTTGGTTAAATAAATCGCTAATATGTTGGTTTTAGGATTAAAATCGCTTTTATTGTAATTCATATTGATGTATTTGAAGCCTGTTTGAGTGCCATTAGCTAAAGATTCTTCAATGAAATAAAAAAGTTGGATATATTTGCTAGTTGGTTCAGAACCTTGTATAATATAATCAACACCGATTTCCCTTAGAGATAACGAGAATAATATCAACATTATAGCTAGTATCGCAACTATAGGAATCAATACTTGTGCTTTTCTCATGCCTTACTTATGGAAACAACAAAAATAAAGAAACCAGTTGAATTTTCTTCATAAAAACCATTAATTATAAGATAAGCGGATATTTCATTTTGTGAAGTAAAATCAGCAGTTTGATATGACCATATAATATTCCAGTTTTCATCATATAAGGTAATCTTGAAACCGAAATCTTGGGGTATTATTTCATTACAAACGCTTATCAACACACTTGGATTTTCAAACACATATTTAAGGTAACCATTCTCTACTATGAATCCTATTACATTACTAGGTATTCCATATTCGGTACTTATGCTGTAACTGGAAAAAGGCGTGTAGAACGTATAAGAAATCGTTACAGCTCCA
Organism: crenarchaeote SCGC AAA261-N23; assembly: GCA_000375685.1. GTDB lineage: Archaea > Thermoproteota > Thermoprotei > Gearchaeales > Gearchaeaceae > AAA261-N23. Next base: position 16,601 of record AQVQ01000003.1, on the reverse strand, counting down.
ATTATGATGAGAGAAGAAAGGAGTGCTTCTATTATTCTTGCTTGTGATCTAAGTTTCGCCATATACGTAAACTTCAACGCAGGTTAAATTACCTTTCAACAAGCATGCATAATAAACCGCCTTGTTTACAAAGTTGCTGGGTTCACTTCCATTTTGATATATAACCTTGACATTTACGTCACCGTTAACTATATAGAACAAACTAATTTTAATAAAGTACATTAGTCCTTTACCTATTTTTCCTTCGCAGAAACCCGTAAGATTTACATTATTGTATGGTTTTGTGTTTAAATAGGCTAAAGCAATATTCTTTGCACAACTATTCAAGAATAATGTAATTTCTTGCTGTTGGTAGATATGTAATAAATATGTTACGCTGCTTAAAGACCATGTTATGATCACTATTATTATGAAAGCACTTACAACGGTCTCAATAGAACTTTCCATTACTTCCCCAGATACCAATCAGATTGAAAGTTTGTAAAACAAAAAAGGCAATTAACATGCATATCATCGCATTCTTAAATCCTTCTACATGGTCATATCCTAATGATCCACCTAAATAGCCTAACATTGCAGAGTTGATATAAGCTGATATGTTTGCTATTAAGTAAATCCAATAAGGAGCAGTGTTGAAGGACAAAAAAGAGGAAATTGTGTATATTGTGACAATAGAACCGAATGCATTAATTAAACTTCCTAAGACTGATATTGATATCGAAATTGAAACTCCTAATAATGCTGTAACAAAGTAGCTAGAATATTTGAAAAATCTGGTTCTAATTTTATAGACTCTTCTACTATTATCTAATCTTTCAACAAAATCTGCCAAATCATTATAAATAGATGGATCAGCACCTACCTGATCTGTGTATTCAAGTATGCTGAATAATTGCTTAAACAGTAATGGAAGATTTTCCTTTGTCAAAATTGAAGTAATGCTTAAACCCAATCTTTTAGAGAATAGCAGCTTTTTTATGAATAACTTGACGATTTCTTCAACTCTTTCTATTACTTTTTCCAATGCTTGCGAAGGACTTATACCTTTTTTTGTTTCCTCAGCAATTTCTCGAAATACTTTAGGTATTGAACTGATTAGAATCTCGTATATACTCTGTTTTTTATAATTAAAATAAAACATGCAAAGTAGGAAGGACATTAAAGCTATAAACACTAGATTATCCAATCCTATAATTCCTTTTAGATAAAAAATTCCAAGTAAGGGTGTAATAGCTATAAGCAAAATCCCCCCATACTTATAATCAAGGCTTATTTGAAGACTTAAATGTGAAGGTATGCTTGTTCTAAGCATAAAGAAGAATGCTACAAAAAATAAGATAGGAACCAAAATGAAAATGACCAAAGCTAAACCCAAATCTAATCCAGTAAAAATAGCTGTGACGATCATTGTAATTGGAACCAATATAAACACCAAAAGTTGGGAAGCTAGTAGAATATTAAACTTCTCAAGTAAGTTCTCAATTCTCTTTTCTAGAAGTTTAAAGCTATCTATCATTTTATTCTTGATTAATTTATGCAATTCTATAGTCTCGCTCGCAGAAATTGTTTGTAATAAGTCTCGCAATTGATCACTTTGAGCGATTCTAGAATACTTTGCAATTGCATCCATCGGATTAAGAATGTAAAGAATCTTTATTTTTTCAATCTGATTGAAGACTTTTTTAAAAAAGCTAAAGAATGGATTTTCATTAATCACTGATAAAGTAAGGTAAGGGTTGATACCTACTGTTAGAAATGATGATAGCAGTGCATAAAGCATTTGGATTTCTTTTTCAACTCCACTACTAATTTGGTTAGTTTTTATCGAAGGATAAAATAATATGAACACTAAATAAGCGTTGCCTAAAATAACGATTATTACGAACCAAAAACTTAACTTAAAATAAAGAATCATGAATAAAGAAAGAATTGAAGATATAGTATATAATAGTAAATATAATACCATCTTTTTGCTATATTCAAACGGATTCTCATTTATCTCAGAATAAAATAACTTTGTTTTGTAATTTTCTATTAAGTTAAATTTCTTATTAAAAAAATTGAATATTGTTTCTATTCTTTTATTTACTAGAATTATGGAAAATAAGAAAACGATTAAAAGTATAATATGCATTAATGTTATACCGTTAAGAAAGCTAACAGTTATCACTGATACTAAAATAATTAGTGGAACACATATATTCAAAAATGGAATATTTGAAAATATTTTAGTGCTTAAGAACTCGTATTTTCTCTTTGTAAGCATTATTCGAGAACTATCTCGGTTCTCTTGGGAATTTCATCAAACTTGAAAGTATCAGGATCTTTGTAAAACTCCCAAATAACTCTACAAATATTGCTGTAATCTAAGTATTCATTATTGCTTAAAGCTATTTCTTTAACTTTGTTGAGGAATTTTACTTTAGTTTCAAGGTCTTTCAGTAATTTCTTCTCATCGATACCTTTTTCTTCCATAATTTGGATCATTGTAGGAAGTTTGATGATTTCTTCTAGAGAAATAGTCTTAAATGTATCATTTTCACCATCGTAAGAAGTTACTTTATAGAATTTTGCTTCTTTAGTGGATGTGGAAAAATTTAAATCGTATAAGCCTGTCACTCTTCTATGATATGTGACAATTTTTTTGCCTTTACTATTTTCCTTGTATTGCGATACTTTACGTATATCAACTATTGAATGTAATGAACTTAAACTTCCAGCTTCAACCTTTATTGGATCGCTTAATAATCTTTCAATTGCAGAGCTTGGTGATTCAGCATGAAGACTAGTAATACCTCCATGGCCTGTCATTATCGCTTGCGCCCATACTCTGCCTTCTTCTCCTCTAACTTCACCTACGATCAAGTAATCTCCACTCATTCTTAATGCGTGCTTGACTAAAGAGAACATATCTATGTTCCCTTTTTCATCTAAGGTTATGCTTTCCCTCGTTACCAATGGTATCCAATATTGATGCGCTAATCTTAGCTCAGGTGTGTTGTGACAAATGAAGTTGTTGGCAATAAATTTTCCTGTATCTAATACTGTTAAATCATATACTGTTTCTCTTTTAAATGATTTTTCAACATTTATAATTTTTTCATTTTTTATACAATTGTGTTTTATATTTTTATTTATATGGTAATTATGATAAAATGCAATTTTATCTATTAAACTATGGTCATTAATTATAATTTCATAATATTCGTCATTCCCTTTACTTTTCTTGATCGCAATGCTTTCTATTCCAAGTAAAAGCAGTAAAGTCTGGATAGCTATCATTTCATCCCTGCTTTTCACTCTGATAAATTTGTATTTGTTATCTGCTTTTTCCTCCACCAAATTGTTTAGGATTTCTTCTCTTGCCTCCTTTCCGCTATAAATCAGCTTTTCAAAAAGTCTTGTTGCTTTTGCCTCGTTTATATTCGTTTGTAAGATTTCATATGCGCTATTGAATTCAGTGTTTACAGAACCTGAGTAGCTTGATGATTTAAAACTTGATATAATGTTTGGATCTTGACACCGAATCGCTAGTGAATTAGAATTAAGGATTAAATCTTCTAAATTTAAATTAGCCAATACGGCAATCGTATCACCTACTTCTAATAGAGAACATTTAACAGGTATCAGAGTTTTACTGTTTTCATCGAATTTAAATAGTGAATGATCAGCTGTTACTTCTATCTCTTTTCCTGATTCTGTAATAATTTTGACGAATTCTTTAAAAACAGTATGTTTATAAACATAATCACATTTTTTCCAATTTATATTATTATTTTCATCAATTGTTAAGACATATAGATTATCAACTTTTAAGAATCCTTCTTTTTCTTTATTATTCATTAAGAATAAACTTTCAATCAACTCGCCAATTTTTATAAATTTTAATTCATTTTCTAATATACATAAAATGTATGCATCTCCGCAAACTGAGTCTTCAACTGTTATGACAGTAGAATTATGCGGTATGAAGTTTGTCAGGGAGTTTATTAGGCTCGTTTTACCATCACCCATTCCACCGATTACTAAAACTGCTTTTTTATTCTCTATCAATTTCATTAGGTATGCGGCACTTACCACATCTATCGTATTCTTGCATAATATGCGTGTTATACTCCAAGGATTTTCAGGAAATTTTCTTATAGTTACGCTACTTCCTTTATAACCTACTTCTTTTTTATAAGTTACAGTTATTCTTGCTGTATCAGAAGATTTAATTGAAAGCATTGGTTTAAACATGCTCACGCTTTTCCCACTTTTATAAACAAGTTTCTCTATGTAGAGGTCCAGCTCATTCTCATCTAGAATTACATTTGTTACCATTTTACCATAATCAGAGTGCACAACTCTTGCAGGAACATTCGGTGAAGGAATTTGAATATCCTCAATTTTTTGGTCTTTCATTAAAGGCTCTAAAACACCGTATCCAAAAAGTTCTCTTTCTAAATAATAAATGAGTTTATTTTCGTATATTCCAAACTTCTCTAATACTTCTCTAAATTTGTTTCTGTCATCTACTTGAATACTTGGGAGTTTGTATACAAGATCGTTTATTATGTTGTTTAAAGTTTCAATTTCGTTTTGAGCTATTGTTGGGTCTTTTATAAGGTATCTTCCATCTGATGTAATAATTACGTAAGATAATCCTATTTTATAGTTCTCTATTATATCTAAGTTGGTTTCATTAACTGATAAACATTTAAAATTTACTTGTATATCGCTAAATAGCTTAGGTGAGGCTTTATTAATCTTCCTCATGATTTCTTCCTTCTCTAAATGAATTGTTGAATAAAGCTAGCAGTTTAATACTCATTTCATCAATTTTTTAGGGAAAAATATAAAAAATCCTAAAAGTAAATTTGTTTTGAATCTTAATATACATGTATTGCGGGGGTTCCCGAGCCAGGTCAAAGGGGCAAGCCTGAGGCGCTTGTGCGTAAGCGCTGCGTGGGTTCAAATCCCACCCCCCGCATAATACATTTAATGCTTTCCTTTTGGTTCATTATGAAAACCAATTTATAGTTTCTCAAGTAAAATTATAAAATAGAAAAGCCTCGGTAGCTAAGCTGGTATAGCATCCGCCTTGTAAGCGGAAGGTCGTGGGTTCGAATCCCACCCGAGGCTAATTTATAAATGTCAAAATAGTTTTAAAGTCGTGGTCTCGGATTTAGGTATTTTCGGTTTAGGCACAATGGGAGCAAATTTGGCCTTACAGTTTTCAGAAAAAGGTTATAAAGTGAGCATATACAATAGAACAAAGGAAAAAACTGAATTATTCATTAAAAGCGTTAAGCCTAAAAATGTTCAGGCTACATTCTCTATTGGGGAGTTTGTCAGATCTCTAAAAAGACCAAGAATAATAATAATGCTTGTTAAACCAGGTAAGCCAGTTGATGAATCGATAGATAATTTATCCAAGGAAGTGGAAAAAGGTGATATGATTATTGATGCAGGTAATTCTTATTTTAAAGACACAGATAGGAGATATAAAGTATTAAAAGAAAGGGGGGTTGAATTTTTAGGATTAGGAATAAGCGGGGGGATAGAAGGAGCCAGATATGGGCTAAGTATAATGGCAGGGGGTAGTAAAGAAGGTTATTATTTAATTAGAGAAATTTTAAACAATATTTCTGCAAAATATAATGGTTACTTTTGTAACGAATACTTTGGTGAAGGAGGTGCAGGACATTTTGTGAAAATGGTTCATAATGGAATAGAATATTCCTTAATAGAAAGCATTTCTGAAACTTATTATATACTTAAAAATCTTCTAGGTAAAACAAATGAAGAAATATCAGATATTTTTGGTGAATGGAATAAAGGTGAATTAAATTCATTTCTTCTTAACGCTGCAAGTGAAATTTTAAAAATCAAAGAAGATAAAGGATACCTATTGGATTTTATTCTTGATAAGGCCGAACAAAAAGGAACAGGCATATGGACTGTTCAAACTTCTCTTGAAGCCGAGGAACCGATACCTAGTATACAATCTGCAGTAATAGCTAGAATGTTATCAAGCAAGAAGGAAGAAAGAGTTAAATTATCGAAATTCTTTTCTCTTAAACAAGAAAGGGATGCAAACGTTTTAACAAGGGATGATTTAAAATGCGCATTATCTTTATCTTATTGTGTGTCTTATTTACAGGGAATTAAACTTCTAGAAAAATGCAACACCTTTTCCTACGATTTCAAGTATAAGGATTGCTTAAAGGTGTGGAGAGCTGGAAGTATAATAAGAAGTAGTTTTCTTAATAATTTGTTTTTAATTAGCGAAAAAAATAACAATCTTTTTGAAGAAACGTTTATTATTAAAACAATAAGAGAAAATATTGGAGGATTGATTAAAACAGTTTCAACGGCTTTGAAATCAAGCATGCCATGCATGACTTTGGCAGCCAATTTGAATTACATCTTGTACTTGTTCACTGAAAATCTTCATGCAAATTTAACTCAAGCACTGAGGGATTACTTCGGAGGCCACGGTTTCCAAAGAATAGATAAGCCAGGAATTTTCCATATTCAAACTCCAATTTTGGATTAATCTTTTACCTGTTCTAATATGCTTATTACTTTCCAAAGTGTCGTCCTTATATAGGGCGGTACCGTTGGGTCCTGTGTGACTTCTTCTATTCTGCTAATGCTATTAGCAGCTCTGATTCCATAGGAGGTTATCTTTTTGTCGTTTAAGTAGCTAATAGCATCTTTACATGCCTCTTTAACTTGTCTAGCAACACCTATATCCTTAAGTAAATTGTTCAATATCTCAATTGCCTGCCTTATTTTCTCCTCGTTGGTAGACATTCTTACTTTTTTTGACTGTATAAATAATTATTAAAGTTATTTAATATTAGTTTAAAGTGGTTATGGAGAAACGTGATAAGGATTATGTCACAAAAAAGATGGCTGAACTGTTAAAAGGAGGGAATGTAATGTTGAGTGATTCTTGTCCTGATTGTAAAGTTCCATTATTTAAACTTCGCGATGGAAAAATAATTTGTCCTTCATGTGAAAGGGTAGTAATTTATGTGAAGCATGGTGAAGAATATATGGTAAAAAGATATCAAGCAATCGAAGAAATAATGAATACAATAACTAATAAATTAATAGAGCTTAATGTATCGATTGCTAACGAAGATGATATTTTAAAATTAAATGAAAAAATGAAAGTTTTAAACAGCATTTTAGAAGCCTATGATAGGCTTGTGAAACTTAAGAAGGAAAAAGAATAATGAAAAATGGGGATTTAAAGAAAGGAATTTTCATTGTTATTGAGGGAATAGATGGAGCTGGAATAACTACAAACAGCAGATTGTTGGTTGATTGGTTAAATGAAAATCAATTTAATGCTTTGTATACTAAAGAGCCTACCGACAGCCCAATAGGTAAGTTGATAAGGGGGTATTTGAAATCAAGTTCGGATCTGGATCCATACTTAATGGCTTTACTTTTCACTGCAGACAGATCGCTACATGTTAAAAACTTTATCTTTCCTAATTTAGAATTAGGAAAGATAATAGTATGTGATAGATATTTCTACTCTACCTTAGCGTATCAATCAGTTCATGGTGTTGACTTTAATTTAATTTATAAGATGAATAAGAATTTTCCTCAACCCAACTTGGTACTATTATTAGATGTAAAACCAGAAACAGCTATAAAAAGGAAGCACGGTGATAAGGAATTTTATGAAAATTTAGATTTTTTAAATGATATAAGAAAAAAATTTTTAGAAATGGCCTCAGATTTCAATTTTGTTGTTATATCTTCAAACGAAAATTTAGAAACTGTTCAAAATAAGATAAGAAAAGTCACAAACTATTTAATCGATGAAATTTTGGAAAGAAAATGATTAATTTTCAGCTGAAGTATTGGGGGTTTATCAAAGATCCAATTTACGGATATATACATATAACCGAAGAAGAAAAAGAGGCAATAGATACTAAGGCATTTCAACGCCTTCACAGAGTTAGACAATTACCTCTTGCTGATATAGTTTATCCTGCAGCAGTTCATACTAGATTTGAACACTGTCTAGGTGCTATGCACTTAGCAAACTTATATCTATCTAGCTTGCCTATTGAAGTTAGTTATGAAGAAAGTAAAAAAATAAGGTTTTCTTCGTTATTGCACGATATCGGTCATGGACCTTTTTCCCATTTATTTGAACCTATTTTGCTTGAAAATTTCAAACTCGATCATGAACATGTAGGAAAAGAAATTATAATAAGAAGTGAAGTCGCAGACAAGCTTAAAGATGCAGGAATAAATCCAAAAGAAATTGGAGAGATTATAACTGGGGAGGCAAAATCTGTAAAGAAATATTTAGGTCAAATCATTAAAAGCGGATTAGATGCAGATAAGCTTGATTTTATAAAAAGGGATAATTTCCATAGTGGAGCAGGATATGGAAACATAGATATAGAAAGACTTGTTACAACAATGGAAATATGGAATGATGAATTATCAGTCAACATGACTGCACTATATACTTTTGAGATTTTTATTTTGAGCCGAATAAAGAGTTTTGAAGCTATATATTTTCATAAAACATTGAGAGCAGCTCAAATCCTTTTATTGAAGGCTATCCGATTTACACTTGATGAGTTTGGATTTTTAAACAAATTTAATGTGGATGAATATCTCAATCTGGACGATTTTAAATTATGGCATCTTATTTCTCAAAGCAAACAAGGTAGTAAATATTTATCAAGAATAGAAAGCAGAAATTTAATAAAATGCGCTCTTGAAGTAAAAATAGTTGGCAACATTATTCAAGAGAATTTAAATAAGATATTAAATGAGATTAAGGAAGACATTTCAAAGAGAGTAGGCATAGATAAAGAAAACATAGAATTCGATTTATCTTCTTTACCTTCGGTTCCTTATCATAATGCCTATACCCATGACCCTTACGAGATTCCTGTAGTAAAAAATGACGGAGATAAAAGAGTTTATAAATTATCAGAAGTTAGTAGCTGGATAAGGGAACTTAAACCAGTTATTAACATTTTTAGAATATATACTGAAAAAGAACATAGAACAAAAGTTGCTGAAGTGGGCAAAAAAATACTAGAAAATTATGAAATTTTTGAAGAATCTATTTACTGAATATGTCTCTTTTCAGAAGTTTATTTTTAATCATCTTAGCTAAATAAAAATCTATCTCACAAACTAATGAAATATTTATTTTTTAGTAAGGCTGGATATATTTCAAGATCTCATTCAATCTATCTTCATTTACAGGGATTTTTGATCTCATATACTTACTAATTGGTTTTTTGAAGCTAATTGTGGCATCGATTCCCAGCTTACTTCCTAAAGCAAGATCTTGGTCTGCAGAGGGATCCAATGATGAAACAGTAGCATCGTTAATTACTATTATCCCCTTTGATGGATTTAACCTTGTAGCCAAGGCCCAATGTACTTCTTCAGGATTATCTGGATCTATATCCTCATCTACGACTATAGCAATTTTCAATGAAGGATGTGCTGCAAAACACGCTGCTATTACGTTTTTTGCATCTCCTTCCCTGATTTTCCTAACAGATACTACTGCAATGAGCCAGCCACAGCCTCCTTTTATGAGCCTTACCTTTCTAACGAAAGGTGTTATTCTTTCGACATATCTATGAATTAGCACTTCTCTACCTAATCCCATTAGCAGATAATGCTCGTTCCCTGCAGGAAGAATATCTTGGTAGATTGAATCTTTATTTACGTAAATTTTAGTAATATGAACAACAGGCTGCTTTCTTATGATATCCGGAGTTCCAGTGAGATCTGTAAAAGGACCTTCTTCAAGTTCTTCTGACGGATCAATGTAACCTTCCATTATTATTTCACTTTCACTTAATGCATAAACTCCGTTTGCACATTTAAATTGATGAAGAGAACCATTTAACAACCTATTTGCTACATGAATATGATCATATCCATACCTTGGAGATAAACCTGCGGAAAGATATACAGCTGGGTGGGCTCCTATACATATAGCTATGTTTAATACTTTACCTTTTTTCTTTGATTCTTGGATCATTGAATAAAGATGTCTAGGAACAACCCTTATTCCAAAAGTCTCATCATCTATTTTCATAAGTCTATGAACAGATGAATTCTGAATCTTTTCTTCTTCTAACCTTCCTATTACAATTCCTGATGTTATATAATCGCTTTTCTCACTCTCATAATGCTTTGGAATCGGTAAGTCGGATATTCTCATGTTGGGGTCGGGTTTAAAATAGGGTCCGCTTATTAAATCACAGGGTAAAGGATTTTCAATCGCGCTGTAAATTTTATCATGGTAGTTTTTATCATTAGCTCCAAATGATTCTAATAATCTTTGCCTTTTAGAGCATAGATTTCCCACAACTTTTAATTTATATCCTTCTACGTTTTCAAATAAAACTATTGGTCCATCATCGAGTTTCTTTAATACGGCGGATATTTCATAATCTTTTTTTATACTTGCTTTGATAGTTACAATCTCTTTTTTTACTTGATTAAGATAACTCTTTAAATTATTTGTGTATTCCACGATTTTATAGTTAAAAACTAAGTATTTATGAGTTGGACTTTAAAAAGTACTTGCCCTATGATGATTTCAGGCCAAAGCAGTTTGAAATAGTAAGCAAAGTTTATACAGCTATACAGAATAAAAGGAATGCGATAGTAGATGCTCCAAATGGATTTGGCAAAACCTTAGCAGTACTAATATCAACTTTACCTTTTATACATGAAAACGGTATTGTGTTTTATCTTACAAGGACAAACAGAGAGGTAAAAAGGGTCGAAGATGAAATTCTATTGATATCATCTAAATTTCCAATACCTGCTATTTCAATAAAAAACAAAAAAGATAGTTGTGTTAATGAAAATTTACTTAGATTAAACATCTATGATCATGGTAGCTTTAACAGTATGTGTAATATGTTAATTTCTAATAATAAATGTATATATTTTAAAAATTTTTTTAAAATAAAACAAAAATTTCTCAATATAGAAACAATATATTTTCCAATGCTTGGATCAACAATACGTGATCTAGGTATAAATGTTAGTTGTTGCCCTTATGAAATCCAAAGAGTTCTGATTAGTAAAGCTAAAGTTATATTATCTACCTATAATTACTTTTTATCCCCAGACATTCTGCTTGACTTTAATATATTAAACAGAAAATACGAAACTAAAATACTAGTAATCGATGAGGCACATAATATTCTAGATTTTGTAAGCAATCTCTTCAATCAGGATGTAGATATTGGTGAGATAAGCAAAATTGTAGATAAGTTGATTAATACAGAATTAAGAGACTTTACTTATTTTATCATAAAATTTTTTGAAGAACAGTCATCAAAAAATCGTTTGAAGCTAACTTTTTCAGAATTTATAGAAACATTTGGTGGGAAGGTTGAGTTTCATGAATTATTAAAAATTATGAATAAAGAAATAATAAATTTAATAGCTAAAGATCAAAAGAATTTATCCAATATTTTATATAATCTATATAACTTTATTAGAAATTTAGCATACTTAAACTCAAGCTCTAAAATATTAATTGAAAGAAAAAATGGATCCTTGATTGTTCGCTTATTAACGTTGGATTTTTCAAATTACTTTGAGACAATATTCAAGCCTTTTACCTCTAAAATATTTGTTTCAGCAACTATAAAGCCACACGACTTTTTCATAAAAATGCTTAATATTAAAGATGTAGATATAATTGAAGCAAATCCTTTTAAGGAAAGTAAAATATTTAGCATTTTCGAAGTTTCTACAAGTACAAGATATGTGGAAAGGAATGATGAAACGTTTAATAAATACTGTGAAATGGTCTGTGAAATAATTGAAGCTTCAAAGAAAAACACAATAATATTTTTTCCTTCATACAATGTTTTAGAATCCATCCTGAAATCGGATCTCATGAATAAAGTAAAGAAAACACTGTATATTGAGCAAAAAAACATGGGTGAACATGAAGAAGAAAAAATAATGACTGAATTCAAAGAGGGAAAAAATAAAGTTCTTTTGGCTGTTCAAGGAGGGAAGTTTTCAGAAGGAGAAGATTTTTATCCTGGAATAATTGATGTGGTTGCAGTAGTAGGGTTAGCTTATGATCCTCCTTCGCCTTCACTGAATGAGCGTATAGAATATTACGATAATTTATTTCCACTCAAAGGCTGGTTGTACGGTTCTGTATTGCCTGCTGTGAGAAAGGCTATTCAATCTTTAGGAAGAGCATTTCGAGGCCCTTCAGATAGTGGGATAGTAATTTTTTTGGATTCAAGATTCAGTGAAGAATATGTAATGAATTATTTACCGTGGTGGTATAAAGAGAAGAAAGTCGCAATTGCTTGGAATTTCGGAAAACTTAAGAGAATAATAAATAAGCATAATAAGTTAAGTTAATATATTCTTAGAAGTAATCTATTTTAGTCTTTATTATTATGCAAAAATTGGATCATTTAGAAGAATCTGAAGAAGAATATGAAGCTGAACAAGAAGAATTAAGAATTGAATCTTCAGCATATGAGGCGGAAACTCCTAAGAACTTAAGCACTAGTATACTACTATCAGTGACCTACAGTGGCAAGTATGGGAAAGCTTTAGTTAAGCTATATAATCCTGAAGATGGCAAAGTATATTATTGGTACGATAATACTGGTCATAAACCATATTTCTATACCGACATTCCTGAGGAAGATTTAAGAAATAATCCATCTATAACTCTTCATCCAGGATTTCTTGGATTCGATAGAGTTGAACGTTATCATCCTATATTTGATAAAAAGGTAAAACTAACTAAAATAATCGCTAAAGATCCATTATCAGTAGGTGGACAGAAAAATTCTCTTAGAGAATACTTAAAGAGCAAGTGGGAAGCTAACATAAAATATCATTCATCATACATATTTGATTTAGCTCTTATACCAGGCGCTCCTTATAAAATAGTTAACGGGGAGCTTTTAAGGGATTTTAAAGATGTAAAATTTTCTGAAATAGAAGAGCTCTATAAAAACGAAGATCCTGAGTATCTTCAAGCAGTTAAGGAGTGGATTACAATTTTGAATCAGCCTATTTATACAATAAAACATGCTGCAATGGATATAGAGGTTGAGATGGAATCCCCTACTCTTTTACCTTCACCTAAAAAGGCAGCATCTAAAGTCATCGCAATTTCTTTTGTAGGAAGCGAAGGATTCAAAAAAGTTCTCATACTTAAAAGGAACGTTGAAATAGGAGAAAGGCCTGCTGAACTTAAAGATGTCGATGTTGAATTTGTGGATGATGAATTAGCTCTTTTGCAGAAAGCTTTTAGTATAATCGCATCATATCCAATAATTTTTACTTTCAATGGTGATAATTTCGATTTGCCATATTTATATAATAGAGCTCTGAAACTTGGCATACCTAAGGAAAAAATACCTATAGCATTGGGTAAGGAAATTGCTATGGTTCTTCCAGGGGTGCATGTTGATTTGTATAAATTTTTTCATAACAAAGTAATTCAGATTTATGCATTTGCAAGAAGATATGATGAAACGGATTTAAACTCGATAGCTAAAGCGTTGCTTGGAACCGAGAAAAAGGTACTAAAGGATTTTATAAATTTAGTACCTCTTTATGAATTAGCTTTATATTGTTTTAATGATGCTTGGATAACTTACAATTTGGTAAACTTCAATAATAGGCTAATCCTTAATCTGATAATAATTCTAATGCGAATAACTAAACTTCCTATAGAAGATGTTACACGGATAGGTGTTTCAAATTGGATTAAAAGTATTGTAGCTTTTAAATTAAGGAATAGAGGAGAGCTTATACCTAATAAAGAAGAGATTGTAGCTGCAAAAGGTACACTTGCTACTACTGCTATCATAAAAGGGAAGAAATATCAGGGCGCTAAAGTAATTGATCCAATTCCAGGAATACATTTCGATGTTGTAGTCGTTGATTTTGCTTCTCTGTATCCTTCCATAATAAAAGTTTGGAATATTTCATATGAAACGATCGATTGTGTTCATGAAGAATGTAAAAGTAATAAATTACCAGGTATTTCGCATTGGGTATGTAAGAAAAGAAGAGGAATTTTAAGTCTTTTAATAGGTAGCCTAAGGGATTTAAGGGTTAGTTATTACAAAGTCAAATCAAAGGATCAAAGTTTAGATCCACAAACAAGGTTCCAATACGATGTTATACAAGCCTCAATGAAGGTCATCCTAAATGCAGCTTATGGTGTATTAGGAGCAGAGACATCGGATCTATATTCACCTGCAGCGGCTGAAAGCATAACAGCTATAGGACGCTACAATATTGATAAAACCATCGAAATTGCAAGAAGCTTAAATCTAATGATCTTATATGGCGATACTGATTCATTATTTATAAAGAATCCACCGAAAGAAATTCTCCATAAATTCGTTGATATTGTTGAGAGTGAATTAAAAATAGATATAGATGTTGATAAAGTGTATAAATACGTCGTATTTTCACAAAGAAAGAAGAACTATTTTGGTGTAACGCAAAATGGCAATGTTGATATAAAAGGCTTGATGGGAAAGAAAAGACATATACCTGAATTTGTTAAAAAAACCTTTTACAACATAGTGGAAATCCTTAAAGAGGTGAATAAACCTGAAGATTTTATAAAGGCAAAGGAGAAAATAAGGAATTTAACATACGAACAGTATAGGTTATTAAAAACAGGACGTATTTCGCTTTCAGAACTTGCTATTAAGGTAACAATGAATAAAAGTATAGAAGATTATTCAAAAACTACTCCGCAACATGTAAAGGCAGCAATTCAATTGAGGAACTTTGGCTTAGAAGTTAAGGCAGGGCAAAGTGTGGCTTATGTAAAAGTAAGGACTCAAGAGGGGGTTAAGCCTGTACAACTTGCTAGATTAGACGAAATAGACATCGGCAAATATGTTGAAATGATGAAAAGCAGCTTAGAGCAGTTGCTTGAGCCTGCAGAAATAGATTTTGAATCTATACTTGGTTCAAATAACTTGGGAGTTTTTATGAAGTAGATTGAAGTGCAGACTTTAAAATCTCTTTAGCTTTTTTTAAATCAGGCTTACCGTTTTCATCTAAAGGTACACGACCCATTACAAATCTAATCTTATCCTTTTCATCTTGTATGAAAACCTGTGGGACTTCAACACCGCCATATTCATCTTTGACGCCGTAAGTTACCAAGAAATCCCAATCTTCGTTCTTTATTTCTAGGCTTGTATTGGTTTCTTTTGAGACTTCCTCTACAACTCTTTTTATATATTTAGAAGATTCTTCCCAATCCGCAACTACAGCGATGATTTTCTTCCCTTCCATGTTTACTTTATCAATTTCATTGTAGAAATATTTATAATTGAATTAAACTTAGCACAAAACTTGTTATCAAATCTCCAACTATTATAGTAAAAACGAGTGAAATCGTTAAATAAACCAAAAAAGGCTGAACATTTTCAGCCCAATAGTAATCACTTTCGTAATAACCCTTTCTTGATTCAATATCTTCAAAATTCATTTCGTTTACATTTCTAAAAAGTTCCAACTTTTTATTGCCATTCCTATTAACTATCAAGGAAATATAGAATTTCTCTCTCTCCATTTTATCTTTCTTAATCTTTTCAGAAAGGAATAAAAGGGCTATTTTATCCTTAAGGGTATAATTTTCATCAAACAATTTTCCTTCTTTAAGGAACATTCGAATATTTTTAATCAAATTAACCATTACATAAAAAACTGAAAGTATTATCCCGTTCAAAACAACTGCTAAAGGATAATCAAGCGGCTTAATAAGTAATGTGCCGAAACCAAAATTTGGAGGGAAAGGTAAAGCTAGAGATAAAACAATAATTGCAATACTGTCAGCTGGGCCAAAATGAGCTAAATAATAAATCACTCCAGCTATTATTGAATTAATTAATATTATAAACAAAAAGGAAAAGAGGTTTATAGTATTAATAAAAATAACCTGAAATATGGTTACTGGCAAAGTTAGCACAGTTAGTAAAATCCATAATAAATCAGACACTTCTCTGAACTTCAAATCGAAATAGGATGCAAAAATGAAAATCGCTAGTGTTACCGCAAATTTATAAAAATTTAAGATATTATCAAGGATCGCTATGTTCATGGATTATCAAATAAAGTTGTATAGTTTATATATAAATGACACATATTTAGCTTAAAATATGAAGCTTTTCAATACAACGGTCATAGTGCATTTGTCATTGATGCATTTGTTAACTTACTTTTACTGTCTAAACGTTGTAAGAGTAGGTTTCATTCTTACTTACAGCATAACTTCTTTATCGTCTTTAATTTTGATATTGATTTCCTTTATAATCTTTATTAGGAACTATTCTAATTTGTTCAAAAAAAGTTATTTCCCCTATATTTTTACGATCGCATTTATCATTCTACCTATAACTATCACGTACTATTTTCCTTTAATTTTTTACAAGCAAATAATAAATATTACACAATATTTTCTTCCAAGCATCACTGTTGAATTTATTTACATTTCATATTATCCAACTTTTTACTTAGCTACTCTTCCACAATTTTTGTCTTCAGTTTTTTCTGCTTTAAGCGTT
>AQVQ01000002.1 GCA_000375685.1 crenarchaeote SCGC AAA261-N23 | reverse complement strand
TTTAATTTTAAGTAAGCATTTTTCAAATCTAACTCAGATGGTATTTTTGCTTTAAAAACTAATTTATTTTCTCTTATTAAATTAATTAAATTTTTTATCTTATTAGAGATATCTTCTTCATTATAAATATCGAATAAAAAATTTTCATCTTTTATATATTCTCTTACATTAGGCTGATCAACAGCCAATATAGGCATTCCGCTCATTAGATATTCAGAAAACCTTATTGGAGTATTAAAACATGATCCTAGATTTTTTAAGCTTAAAAAGAGAACTATATCCGAAACCCTTAAGTAATGGTTCAGCGTCTCCTTATAATATGGTCCCAGATACTTTACTTTTAAGCCTACTTTATTTCCTTCTTCGATTGCCTTTGAGATAAACTCTTTTCTATGGGTAACGCCAATTATCGCAAGTGCAAGATTTTTCTTAAACTCGTTTTCTAAGCTAGCAAACGCTCTTATAAATTTTAACATTGCTGAATAATTCCCTGCCCTAAAAACCCCGCTAGTCATGATTATGATCTCGTCTTTATTCAGCCCTAGTTTTTCCCTTAATTCTTCTTTGTTTACATGGTTTCTAAACCTATTAGGGTTAACAAATTGAGACAAAACGAATATTTTTGAATCTTTTATACCATAATTCTTTAAAAAGTTCTTGGCAAAATTGTTTAATACCAATATCAAATTGGAGAATCTTAAAAACCTTATAGTGACTTTATCATATATTTTGTTAATTATACTCCTTTTTTCCTCCTCTTTGCCTCCAAATTCATCTAGATCTAAAATTACTTTAAAATTAAATAACTTATTAATTTTGAAAATAATGGTTAGAATATACAAAGGAATAACGTTAGAAAAGAAGATAATTGCAACAGGTCTAAATTTTGCAATTGTATATATTAAAAATGGAAAACGAAATAATTGATTAATTATGATTTTAGATTCTAACTTTTTAAATCTAAGGAGAAATCTAACATAATTAACATGATTATCTTTTTTTATTACTATATTAAAAGCATGATTGTGAAGAAATCCTACATCATATACCTCGAAATCTTTAGCTAAACTATCGAATAATAAATCAAGCCTATCCCACCAACCTTTACTTGTCCCCCAAAAGCTTACGTAGAGCAATCTACTCATGATAAAAATCTTTTATTTAGGTATATATATGTAATAGTCTTGATTTAAGAATTCGCCTAAGTTTATTACTATAAATTCTCTCTTCAAGAAAATCTAAAATTTGTTTTAGATCCGTGCTGATTTCAATTATAAGATATTTCGCCAACTTTAATGTGTATTAAGAATCTTTAAGAATTTCATATTCTGAACATTCAGCGTCGATTTTTATCACGTCTATTTTTTCAATCCATTTGATGTAGTAATTTCATCCAAAGTTATTGCTTCTAATTTTATGTTGTTGCTGTTATCGGTAACAATACTTTACATCGCTCGTATATCTTTGTTCTTAAAAAAACTTTAATTTTTGTTCTATAGCTGTATGCATTGTTTTATACACAATTGCATTTTAACATCATTATAGTAGATATTCAGAAGTAGGAACTTGTAGTTTTCAAAATTAGGTTCAATAGCAATTATTTTTCCTTTTATTGCTATCTTAGCAAATCTTATTGTATATCCTACTCTGTAAGCTCCAACATCGATTATTACAGAATCTTCTCTAATTAGAGCTTATAAGCATTAATGAGCGGAACCTTTGGAGATGCTAATATCTATTTAAAAAAAATTTTAATTTTATTTTCTCTTTCATTGCATTTTAGAAAGTTAATAAAATCGTTTAAAATGTTTCGAAAAGCCATAGGAGATAATAATTTATGAGCGATTTCCTTTGATGCATGACTCATTTCTTTCAAGTCTGCATTTAACATAAAAATTATTTTTTGCTTAAGATCGTTTATGTCATCAGGATTGTATAAAACGCCATTACCTTTTATTACTTCTTTAATTCCATGTAAAGAAGGGGCAATTACAGGTAGCTCGCTCGCTAAGTATTCGGATAATTTAAGACCTGCAACGAAATGCATAAACAATTCATTTACACCGGTCATAAATCCTATATCTGATAATTTATACAAAGCTATTAATGATTGACTTTGAGGAGGTAAATATCCAGTATATACCACATCAAGCGATAATGTTTTACTAAGTCGCATTAAATATGGAAGATGTTCGCCGCTTCCTACAATTATTATTTGAATTTTTTCTTTATATGGAATGTCGCTTACAGCTTTAAATAACATAACTAAAGATTTTAAATGCCTTATATGAATAAAACCTGTCCATAATATTTTATGTTTATTTAAATTTATATTAAATTTTGAAATAATTTGGTTTTTAACTTCTTCTGATACATTATTATAGATTTCTGGATCCACCAATTCCCGTATTATAAATATTTTTCTTGCTACAGGACTAAAGTATTTCTTTCCAAATTCAGTTGTGACTGTTAATCCTTTTATATTTCTCGGAACTATTCTCTCGTTAATTAAGATACCTAATTTATATAATATTCCTTTTTTATTAGGATAAGAACCCAATCTTACAATTAAATCATGATAATCTGCAAATGTTTTAATCTTAAATATCTTTGAAAATATAGTAAACCAAAAACTAAAGCCAACAGGTTCATTTTGAATAATCACCGCATCAGGTTTTACTTTTAGACATAAAATTAGAAACATGACGGCTTCAAAAAAGTCGTCAATAAATAACGTATTTATAAATATATTACCAATCATTGATGTCCATTTGGGTCCGATAATATTAATAGCCTCATCAGTTTTTTCGAAGTATCCGAGCAATTTTTGCTTTTTATCATTCCATGTTTTTTTTAGACCTATAACATAAACTTCATGTCCTGCTTTCCTTAGCTCTGAAGTAATAAAATCAAATCGTTGCCACCCTTTTCTATATCCAGTATACGACCAACCGAAATACATATGGATTATTTTCATGATTTTATTATTTATTATAATTTTACAAAATTTTTAAAATAGCAGTAGTAAGGTAATTTTTCGCTTAACCTTTCTACCTTTCTCTATAGATACTTCAACTGCTTTGTAATGAGTTCAAGCGGGTCTGCTTTAATATTTTCATCTTTAGCTATTTCTTCATAATCTAAAGTAGTGTTAACATTACTTGGAACATCCTTAAGCGCTTCAGGATTGCTATCGCAAACGTAACTTAATTTAACTCCATTAATGTTCTGCAAAACTCTCAAATAATTCCTTCCCCAATAACCTAAACCTAAACCTATTAGAGCTACGTTTAACATGTTATTAATTTCAGCTTAATTTACTTGGGCTCTATTTTTAACATATCACTTAATAAAAAGAACACCTATACCAAATCCATCCTGGTTTCTATCTTTAATTATTTCTAAATGTTCGTATTTCCCTTTAATTTCATTCCAAAATTTATAGACACCGGAAGATGGCTTAATCCCGCGTTTTGCATAATAATCAGGAATGATATCATGAAAAGCTATTATTCCGCCTTTTCTTACCAAAGGTGAATAAATTTCAAAGTCCTTCTTAACTCCTTCATAGCTATGATCAGCATCTATGAAAAGGAAATCGACCTTATTATCCCTCAATATTCCTCCAATCTTTCTTAATGTTTCAATACTATGCGAAGCTCCTTGAATTAAATAGATTTTCTGCTTTCCTTTAAGAATATATTCCAATAAAATTCTTACCCAAAGATGTTGGTTAAGATCAACTGAAATTAATGTAGCTTCTTTATGTGTGATGTACGAAAATAAGAATAATGTGCCACCTCGCGAAGTTCCGATTTCTAAAATTACTTTAGGTTTAACTTTATCCAGAATTAATAATAAACTCTTTATTTCTTCTCTTATTTGTATAGGAATAAGAATCATCCTTGTATTAAAAGCTATTTTCAAAATATCATCAAGAGTTTTGACTTTTCGTAAGTTTGTTTTTATATAAATTAAATCTCTAACTAATAAGATAATCCCCACAAATCGTCTTGGTAATGTTGGTAACATTGAATAAAATTTATTTATCATGCTCTGTTTATCTTACTTATTACCTTTACAGTAATATTTGCCCTGTGCTGTGATGTATGGTATTGAAGTAGATGTTTTCTATTCTCAGCTATTGCTAAATAATTCTTCTTCATTCCCTTTTAGAAAGCAAATTTTGAAGAAAAATCTAATTTAGATTTTTGGATCAAATACAAAATGTCCTACTCTTCTAAGAAAACTTTGTACTGATAGTTTAAGATGATCTGTCATTGTAAATAACTATTGTACTTCTCAGCGATTTGAGTCCAATCGAAAATTTTTGCTCTTTCTTTTGCTAACTTAGAGTATTTTTTACGTAACCCAATATCAGAAATTAATAGCTCTAAAGCATTTTTTAATTCTTCTGAACTAGTGTTAATAAGTATACCTGCGTTAGTTAGTATTTCTGGAATTCCTCCTGCTTTTGTAGCTATTATAGCTTTACTTAAAGCCATAGCTTCTAAAACTGCAATGCCGAAAGGTTCATAAAGTGCTGGATGAACAAATATGTCTGCTTCAAATAATATGCACTTTAATAATTCTCTTGAAACATTTGAAAAATTTATTATTTTATTTTTTATATTTAAAATATTGATAAGATTGATAATTTCTTTTTTGCTTTTTAGGTCTCCGCTACCGACAATTATTAAAGCCCAATCTTTTTCTTTAATTCCAGCTAATGCTTTTATTAGGATATGAATGCCTTTTCTTTTTGAAAATCCGCCCATAAATAATATTATATTTGAAACTCCAAGCTTATCTTTTAAATTAATTTTTCTTATATTATTAAATTCTTTTAAATCAATTCCGTTATGAATAGTTATTACTTTATTAGATTGAAGATCATAATAGTTTATTATTTCTTTTTTTATGTAATCAGAAACTGCTATTACAGCTTTGCTTTTCTTGAATATGTTCTTTTCAAATTCTGAATTGATTAAATTAACTAATCCTGAATAACTTCTCTCCAAATTGAATAAGCCCATTTCAGTACCATGACAAGTTATTGCTAAATTATCTCTTTCTTTAATCATATGAACTATAAGTGAAACATGAACATGCTGGACATCTATTATATCTGGTTTAATTTTATACTTTATTTCCTCAAACTTCTTGTAAGCTAGCAAGTTAAAGATTGAAACCTGAGGTAAGGGAACAGGAGGAACTTTAAAAATATATCCCGGTATTTCAACATAATAAGCATTGACTTCATTGCTTACATATTCTCCTTGCTTAGTTATTACATGCACTTCATGACCTTTTTTTGCAAGTTCACGAGATAAATAATAAACTCTATTGCCTACACCTGAATGCTGATTTGAGACATAAGATATGAAAAGAATTCTAGACATTATATTATTTTGTAAAAAGAACATTATGATCTAAGAATTTTCTGAGTTTAAAACCTTCTTCTTTCAATATTCTATAAGCCTTTGGAAAAGATTCACTTCTTTCAATAATTACCATTTTTGTCCTTTTCAAACAATTCCTTGCTCCCTCTAATACTAAATCTTCAGCTCCTTCAACATCTATTTTAATTAAATCTATGCTTTCTTCATTTATTATTTCATCCAAAGGTTTCATTTCTACTTCTATGAAATAGTTTTGTTTTCGTTTAATTGAAGGTGTTCCGTAACCCCTTGGTTCATAATATAATTTTATTTTTCCTCTTTCTTTACCTGCAGCTAAATTAAAGCTATTTATTTTAACATTATTCAGTTTTTCATTAATCTTCAATATTTCATAATTTCTAGGCAAAGGTTCAATTGCATATACTTTACAATATTTAGCAGCTCTTACCGAATAACCGCCTATGTTTGCCCCAACATCAACAAATACCTTGCAATTTTTAATTTGTTCTTTAAAGAAATTAAAAGTTTTTGGTTCATTATATAAACCAGCAACTAGATAGTCTAGAAGATGACTTACATAAAACTTACTTTTATCATAAAATTCAATAACGATAGGTTTTTCTTGTATCAAATAACTTAAGATTTGGTTTTGAATATTGAACCCGCAATGATGAAGCACATAACTTAAAGTTCCAAAATCTTTTTCTTTAAGCTTACTTTCTAAGTTCAAATACCTAAAATATCCAATTAAAGGTTTAACATTTCCTCTGATGACGGCACAGATAACTGGTCTGAGCAATCTTTCTTGTCTGTAAATTTCGCTATTCCTTTTTAATGAGTTCATAAGAACATATTATATGAATAATGAATATGGTATAATTTGCATTGTGGCCACTTTATGATATTCCTAATTAATAAATTACTTTAATAAATTCATTTATTGCTCTTATTCGATCATCATTAATTGATACAGGATTTAAATGAATAGCTATTGACGGATTTGGCATAAAGAAGTTAAATTTTTTGTTAAACACATACTCTTTTAGTAGATTATATTTCTTATTAATAATCAGATTTAAAAACATCCCTATCCTATATCGATAATACGGTAAATCGAATCTAAATATAGATAAATTTTTTGTACTTAATAAAGAAATCCCTAAATCACCTAGTAATGAATAATTTTTTAAGTATTGTTTAGCCTTGATCACATATTCTTTTCTAGCCAAGAAGGTTAATGTAGTACTAGGTATCTTAATCCACTCAAAATTCTTAAATTTTATAGCATCTTTTATATACCTTTTCCAAGGTGTATTTACTATAGAAAATTGGAATTCAGGTGATATAACATCTGCTTCTTTGATTTATTTAAGAAAATCTATTGCGTAATTCAATTTATTTATGTAAAAATAATCATCTTCTTGAAAGAGAACTAAAGAGGATAAATTTTGCTCTGATAATAATTTTGTTTGTATTAAAAAACTAGCAACGTTTTCTAATCCTTTCAAATCTTCAGTGATGAAATAAAAATCAACATCTTTGAAGACATCCTTGAATGCCTCAATGTAACTTTCTGGGCATTTATCTAAGATAACAAATATTTTTGTCTTTAACCCTTTTGTTGCCTCTTTGAAAGATAAGAGACAAGCATAAAATAAATCAAATTTAGTTTTAAAATTGAAATGATGGCTAATTTTCAAATACGCATTACTGAATTTAGGATAAACACGATACGCAACTACTAGATCATAATTAAAATTCATTATTTGTATTTTCAAAAATACTTAATATATCATTACTCTCCTTATTTCCCACGTTATAGAGTATTATTATGCTAAACCGTACAAGGCTAATTATTTAAGGCTTATTGAGATAGAGTTTAACTTTGATAGATTCTCAAATAATTGGGCTTAATATTGAAAAGATATAGTAGAAAAATTTAAAATTCATACAAATAATATTCCAATTCCTCCTGCTATATGATTTTTGTTCTCTATTATTTCCATGTAGTTGTATCTGTTTTTTATTTCATTCCAAAATTTACTAATATCCCATCCATGAGGACATATAACGCTATTTGTTACAATATCGTGAAAAGCGATTATTCCGCCTTTTCTTACCAAAGGTGAATAAATTTCAAAATCCTTTTTTCCCCTTCATATGAATGATCCGCATCATGAAATAAAAAATCAATTTTACAGTTCCCCAAAATCTTTTTTATATCATTAAATATTTTTGGGTCGTGTGAATCGCCTTTAATAACTACAATCTTTTGTTTTCCTAGTGAAAAATATTTAAAAAGTAACTTTTTCCATAAAACATTATCCATATCTAGCGATATTAATGTTGCATCTTAGCTTGCTATATGGCAAAATAAGAACAATGTGCCGCCGCTCGCTGAACCTATTTCAAGAAGGATTTTCGGTCTTTGCTGAACTAATACTTGTAATAAATTATATACTTCATATTGACTTTGCTGAGTAAAGAATATATCTAAAAGATTAAAAGAAAAAACAAAATTAACAGTGCTACGAATATCATCTATATACTTTTTACTTTTATTTATAAGAGAAATATATAAGGGTAGTAATAATAAATTTAATAAATTTTTAATCCATTGAGGAGTATTATATACGTATATATAATTTAATATTTTCTTTATCCTCATTTTGATATTATAAATTTTATTGAAGCTTTTAATATATCTCCATCATTTATTATCATCTTCTCATAATCTAATTTTATTAGTGGATTAAGTATTACTTTATAAGGATTAAATAAGAATTTTTTAGAATTTTTTAACTTTACTGATAAAGGTATGTAATTACCGTATTCATTTATAGTTGATAATTCTTTTATCGAATATTTTAAATAAGTCATCGTTATAGATGGGTAGTATGCACCTGCAAAATTGTAATTATTTTTGTGCAATAAATATCTTGGAAAATGAATTATTTCAATAATTGGTTGATATAAGATCAAGACTAAAAATTTTAATGCATATATTTTTGGTAACAATTTTCTATACACGGATTGTAGTAGAGCAGAATTTTTAGCATAAGAATGACTAAGCATTCTATTTAAAAATAAATTTCTCTTTGAAGCAACTTTTATACTTGTTCTAAACTCATGCGAGCAAACAACAGCAGGATATAATTTCACATAATATCCTCGACTCCATATTCTAAAGCAAAGTTCAACATCTTCTACAAAAGTAAAAAATTCTTTTGGATGCAACGTATTTCCAATTACTTTCCTTTTTACTAAAAGGAATGCCGAAGGAATATAAGAATAATAAGATTCTTTAACTTCATTAACATTTAGTTTATCTTTCGGAACAATCCAATTGCCGCAGATATCGCATAACCCTCCAAGTCCTGTAATATTTCTTTTTTTGTAATCAACTTGAATACCCCCTAAGGCTCCAATTTTATTATCATTTATACTAATTTTAACTAATTCTGTAAGCGAATCTTGTTCAGGAATAACATCTGAATCTAAGAGTAGAACGAATTCGGATTTTGATTTCTCATAAGCTATATTGCGGGCACCAGCAAGTCCAAGATTTCTCTTCAAATTAATTATTTTTAAGTTTTTTTCATAATCTTCTAAAATTTCTCTTGTTTTATCAGTAGAACCATTGTTCACCACAACTATTTCATAATTATCATATTTCAAATTTAAAGAAGAATCTAGACATTGTTTGAATATACTTTTCATTCCTTCAGCGTTATATGCTACAATTATTACTGTAACTTTAGGTCGATTCATTGTATTCATTATTCATAATTTTTAATTACAAAAGCTAGATTATGCGAAAGCGAAGTTTTTGATAAAGAAATAAGCTTGCCTAACAAAGAATAGTTTATTCCTATAACCTTTTCAACTATTAAGCTATGTATTTCGAAGAAGTACTTCCATTCAGATAAATTGCCAAGTCTAACATGTTTTAAATCAATCCTTGGATCTTTGTTATATTTTGTAGAAACTCCGGGATAAGTCCATGGAAATTTCCCCATTAAAAATAGCAATCTATTAGTTGCAGAGTGCATGTTAGGAGTTGTTATGATTATTCTTCCATTGGGCTTAAGTACCCTTTTCAATTCTTCAATGAAGAAATCTGTGTCGAACACATGTTCTATGATTTCTGAAGCTATTATCACGTCATATCTTTCATTCTCTACAGGACAAGCCTCTTCACCAGCTTTCCACTTATATACCTTGTTAATCTTTTACTTGCTTTTTCCAAAGCTTTTTCTGATACATCAAAGCCTTCTAAATTTTTGCTCCAAGCTTAAAGCATTCTTGAGAGATTATTCCAGTGAAACAGCCTATATCTGCTACAGTTTCCTTATTCTCAATACTTTTAAAAATTTCCATTAAGATTTCTATTCTTGGTAATTGTTGCTTATAATACCATTCTTCAGCTAGAGATATTCTATCAAAGGCCTCTTTATTTATTTCACTTGGTTAGTAGTTTTCATTTTAAAACAGCCTTTAGATATTTTTGAATGTAATTCTCAGGATCGAAAACGCTTCTTGCATATTCCTTTGCTTTCTTGCCCACCGTTTCAATTTTATTTTTATTACTCATAAGCTCATGAATAGCTTCTGCTAAAGCATAAGGATCATTGGGAGGAACAAGTATGCCAAAGTTATTAACAACTTCAGCAAGCCCACCAGTATTACTCGCTATGACCGATTTGCCTAATAGCATTGCTTCAATAGCTGTTTGGCCAAACATTTCTTCATATGTGGAAGGAACTACTACTATTGAACTTCTAGTTATTAGTTTAACTAACTCTTCACCGGTTTGAGGACCAACATAAACTACTTGATTTTCTAATCCATAAAATTTTATTAAATTACTAGGGTAATCTTTGTTAGGTGAAGGTCCGCAAATAATTACTCGGTAAATGATACCTTTATCTTTGAGAATACTTAAAGCCTTTATCAGCACATCTTCCCCTTTACCTGCCATCATTCTTCCGTATAGTAAAATGTAATTTTCATCATTATTTGAATTGTTTAAAGGAATTTGATTTAAATTATCAAATAAAACAGGATAATAAATTACATGCCAATTTAAGCTTCTTATAAATTCTCTAAATCCCGTTAACATGTAATAAGTTGTAACTATATGTGCTATTTTTTATCAATTTTTGCAATCATTCTACTAATATGAAAGCTTAACCAAAGAAGTATTCCAACCAAACTTCTTCTTAAATGTGGTTCCAAAGTTTTAAAGAATCCTTTATAAATAGATGTTCCTCCTCCAACGCTACATAAATCATAAGTATGGTGATACCAAATGATTCTTTTCTTAAACAATTTAGCAAACAAATATACAAAAATATTAAATCCTTGTATATGAATTATATCATGATAAAATATAAGGAAACTTAATAATGGTATTGATGGTTTTCTCACAATTGTTATTTTATGTTTTATTTCTATACCCGGATTTCCTATTTGGGTTATGATAGTAACAGTGTATCCTTTATTTATTAATAGTTTTGCTAAGTTATCAGTATGCCTTTCAACACCTCCAATTTTAGGATAGTAAAAATGCGAATAGATTAGGAATCGTAAATTTTTATTAATCATGGTTAATTGTTGTTAAGATTTAAGAGGCAATATATCAATTTTTTAATAGAGTAATTTATAATTCATTAATCATTGATTTATAAATTTTATTTAATAATTTTAATAAACTGCTCAGCTATATTTTCCCATGAAAATAGTTTAGCTCTGTTAAATGCGATTTGGGATTTTTCTTTATACAGCTCATCATTCTTTAATAATTCGATAATTGCATTAGCGAATCTTTCATGATTTATTTCATCTATTAGAATTCCTGCATTTCCTACAACTTCAGGTATACTTGCTAGATTGAAAGCTACAATTGATTTACCCAAAGCCATTGCTTCTAAGAATATTAATCCAAAGCCTTCAAGAACGCTTGCTGAAGCGAATATATCGCAAGAAGCATAATATTTAGGCAGCTCTTCATCGCTAACAAATCCTGCGAAAATAACATCTTTTTCTAAATTCAATCTTTTTGTTAGATTGATTAAGTAATGTTTTAAAGAACCATCACCGACAATTACAAGTTTTACATCGTCAATTTTTGACTTAACCAATGCAAAAGATTTTATTAGAAAATGAACTCCTTTATTTGGATGAAGATTTCCTACAAACAATATTTTTCTTTCATTGCCAAGTTTATCATTAATATCTGAAGCATCAATATTTCTGTTAAATTTTTCCAAATCTACACCTTCTGGAATAATCTTTATTTTTTCCTTCGATATTTTGAATAATTTTATGAATTGTTCAGCTGTGAATTTACTCGGTGCTACCCAATAGTCTGGCTTAGTTAATTTCCCATAAATATTTCCGAAAGGTGCTGAGAGAGCATCTTTAAGGTTCACAATAGGCTGTGCATGATGTAAAAGACCAATGCTTATAAAATTGCCATCTATTAAACTCAAAAACGGGAATGGCAAATTTATCAATAAGAGATCAGTATCCAGTAAATTTTTATTCAATGTAACGTTTAAAGAAAAAGTTAAAAAATCCAGCTCAAATGCTCCACTTAGCTTTCCAAGTTTTCCTAAGATTGCTCTAAGATCTTTAAATCTATAAATTTCTATATCATTAAAACTGTGATAAGAAGTCCCGCCGTTCCAAAATGTAGTTATTATTGTAACCTTATGACCCAATTTTTTAAAACCTTTGCATAAGCCTTCAACATGCCTTTCGATTCCTGTATAAACTCCCCTTTTCGGATATGGAAAAACAGGTGTTATAATTGTTATTCTTACCATTATTTTAGCAAGCTATTTATTAATCTTACCCACTGTTCTCCTATAACTTTCCAATCAAATTCCTTCTCAACTTTTTTTCGAGCATTTTCTCCTATTTTTTTACACAAATCTTTATTTTCGTACAATAATTTTATTTTATTTACGAAATCTTTTACATTTTTATCACAAAAAATAATCTCTTCATAGTTTTTAAAAAGCTCATTCATTTCAGGCGTGTTTATTTTTATTAAAGGTTTACCACAGGATAAGATTTCTAAATCTGACAATGAGAAATCATAATATGTACTAACAAACACATTTGCTTTATTAATAAATATTGGCAATACATTTCTTGGAACAGTCTGTTGAAATGCTATGTTCTTCAAATTTTTTAACATATTTTCATAAGGACCAGAACCTAGAACAATAAATTTAACTTCAGGCAATTCTTTTTCGCATGTTTTCATAATATCATATAAAAGGCTAGCTCCTTTTTCTTCTGTTAATCTTCCAAGGAATCCAACAACATAATTTGTTTCATTGGAATTATAAGGCCTAAAAATGTTCGTATCAACTCCTGCAGGAATTATTTCTATTTTGTCTTTTGATATTCCGTAATTAATCATACCTCTTTTTATTAATATTGATTGTGACCTAATTTTATCAGTTAATTTACATGCTAACTTTCCAAAACTTAAATTAACTCCCCAACTAATCGCAGACGGTTTCTTATTTAAAAAAGGCGAATACCATGGATATGGATTGCTTTCAGAAAAGATTGTTTTAACTTTAAGTAATTTGCAAACCAAAATTTGAATAATACCTGAGTATCTTTCACTAAGTACAACCAAATTTAATCCATACTTCTTTAGTTTGATAATATTTATTATTACTTGAAAAGTATAAAAGAATAAGATTGATAATGTTTCTGAGGATAATCGCAAAATATTAACTTTTGCAGACCTATTTATGGCAGGATGATATATATAAAGTATTTTAAGATTTTTATTAACTTTTTTATATTTTTGATATTTGTAGTAAAAAGGTGAAGTAATTATAGTTTTATAATATGCAGAAATTTGGGTACCTATTCGATAGTCCATTTCAGGTATTCCTCCAATAATTCGAATAGGAGGAACTTCAACTAATCCGGGACTAATTATAAGGATGATCATTTAAGAATTATGAATTGTAATTTGATTATTTACATTATTTTTATTTTTTAAAGAGGTAAAAATATTGGCTGTATAGTAGCTACTGCTAGAGGCTAAATTTATTAATTTTCTCCATTTTTCCTCAACATTCTTCAAAGAGTATTCTTTAGCTCTTTCTAGACTCATTTTCTTATATTCATTGAGCTTTTCTCTGTTTCTTGCAAGAAATTCCATAGCTTCAGCTAATTTCTCGACATTTTTTTGAGGAACTATAATACCTGCATTGCCTACCAGCTCAGGTAATGAGCCGCAATCAGTAACTATAGTAGCTAAACCATTGCTCATTCCTTCTAAAACGCTATAACCAAACTGTTCTTCCCAATTTTTTATTTTAATGGAGGGATAAACTATAATGTCGCTTATCTCAAAATATTTTTGTAATTCCTTTTCATCAACATAACCTTTAAAGTCAATTAATCCGTTTAAACCCAATTTCTCTGAAAATTTTCTTAGATAATTAGTTATTATTCCTTCGCCGCATAAGATTAGCTTTGCTTTGAATCCCTTATCTATTAACCTCTTAAAGGCAAATATAAGGTAGAATAGTCCTTTTTCATATACATGTCTTCCTGTATACAGGAAAGTTACATAATTATTATCATTTTCCTTAATACTTTCCTTAACGTAGTAGCCACTTTCAGGAATGATAAAGATCTTATTCTCATTAACCTTTAGTTCTTCAATTAATTTTATTTTCATACCATTAGTTAGAACTACTACAAAATCTGGGATTAAGTATAAAATTTTAAGTATAAATCTTTCGAATTTCATATATTTAATTGTAGGGTTCAGTGCTGAAATTACTATAAATGGTGTTTTTGTAATTTTGCAAAATATTGCGACCAATATGCCCATCAACGAATGGTAAAGATTAAGTACTATTACTTTGGGCTTTATTCTGTAAAGACTGAAAATTACAGTAGGTATAAATTGTATTAAAGGTTTGTCTACAAACAACACTTTATGCCAGATTACGTTAAACTTTACTTCTTTCTCATTTATAAGAACTTGCTTAGGGACTCCTAAATATTTTAACTTTTCACTCCAATTAGGAACCAATGCATAAATTAAAAAATACTTGCTTAGTTCATTTAATAAATAGCTTTGCCTTTTTTGCGAAAAACTTTGACCAACGAATACTACTTTAATTAGCAAAGGATAATTTATACCAGTTTAAAAGTAAAGCGATTGAAAATAATCTATTTGTATATTCATAAGAAGGATAATATTTATAATATTTCTTTATTTCATTATAATTTAAGTTCATTTCTTTCAATAAATAACTTAATTCATCTATCTTATTTATAAAATCTTTATGATATTTCTTTAAAGACATGCTAAATCCAACTTTATTTCTTAAAATTATATGCCTTGGTATTTTTAGATATTTAATTGCATACATTTTTAACAAATATTTGTTCATTCCATGATTTATCTTCATATTATTTTGAAAACTAAATACTTTCTGCATCAGAACATGATTTAAAAATGGTGCTCTTAGCTCTAATGAGTTTTTCATGCTAATTCTATCATCCTTATGCAAGAAATCATTTGGCAATACCTTCTTAATAGTAACGTAAGCGGCGCTTTTATGCTCATCTCCTTTTTTAAGTATTATTTCATATTCTTGAAAAGGATCCTCGAAGTTACTTTTGATTATGCTTTTCAATTCTTCTTTGCTGAAATGAGAAAGTCTCAGCATTCTTTTACCTGCATTATCCAATGAATAATATCTAAGATTTTCATATCTATTCAAATCCTGAAAAATTCCTGCTAAATTTTCGCCCAAATTACTTCCTAAAGAAATAATTATATTTCTAATGAATTTTGGTAAGCTAAACCATTTTTTGAGCATGTCGTTTATATTTATCCAAGGATATCCCCAGAACATTTCATCTCCTCCTTCGCCTGTCAAAGCAACTGTTACTTCCTTCTTTATTTCTCTACATATATAAAACGCTGGAACGATTGAAGGATCTGCTACAGGTTCATCTATTGCAAGAGTAATTAAGTCGAAGTCTCTCATGAAATCTGTTTTTACATGTATTGTTTTATGATCGCTTTTTATTAAGTTCGCTACTTCTTCAGCAAATTTAACTTCTTCTTCACCACTTGTAACGTGCATTGTTTTAAGCTTTGAATACTCTGAAGCAACCTTTGCTATAACGCTTGAATCAACACCTCCGCTTAGCAAAACTCCTAAAGGAACATCGCTTATTAAAGTATTCTTGACTGTATCTTTTAAGTTGGTATCGAGAATTTTTAATGCAGTATCTAAATCTATTTCATCATTTCCTTCAAAGTTTAAATCCCAATAAGAATTGAAAGTAGCTTTTTTATCTTTCAAGGAATATAAAATGTAGCTTGCAGGCTTTAATCTATAGACTTTTTTAATGAAGCTCTCTTCTAAATGATTATAAAAGAAAACCAAGTAACTAGCTATTGCATTAGGATTAATTTCTGGTTTTTCAATGCAATTGGTAATAGCCCTTAGTTCAGAAGCAAATATGAAGTTATCATTGACAAAAGTATAATACAAAGGTTTCTCTCCAAATCTATCCCTTGCTATGAAAACAGTTTTTTCCTTTGAATCATATATTGCAAAAGCGAACATTCCTCTTATTTTATCTAGCATTTTCTCCTTTTCTTCTTCCCATAAATGAACTAATATCTCTGTATCTGTATTCGTATAAAATTTATGTCTTGATTTAAGTTCATTTCTTAATTCAACGAAGTTATAAATTTCACCATTGAAAACAACCCAAACAGTTTCATCTTCGTTATGAATAGGCTGGTCTCCAGTTTTTAAATCAATTATTCTTAATCTCCTAACGCCTAAGTCAACTTGATCATCAATATAATATCCTTCGCTATCAGGGCCTCGATGAATCAAACTATTGCACATTAATTTTAAAATGTACTTACTTGGTTCCCCTATTATTCCGCAGATTCCGCACATTGTGCTACTTCTTCATATAATTTGTAATATTCTTCTACCATTCTTTCATAGCTATAGTTTAAAGAACGCTTATGATTATGTTCTCCCATTTCTTTCATTAATTTAGGATTTTCTGTAATTTCAATTATTCTTTCGCTCATTTCCTTATAATCTTCATGATTTACGATGAAGCCTCCTTCTTTTCCTATAAGCTCTTCAGCTATACCTGCTGGTGTACTTATAATTGGTAATTTGAAATACGCTGCTTCAACTAAAGCATGTGCAAAGTTATCATATCTTGAGCTCCAAAGAAATAAATCCGAATCACAATAGGCTTTCCATAATTCTTCGCCGCTTAGCCATCCTTTAAAGATCACTTTGTCTTGTAAACCTAAGTCTTTGCATAATTTAATTAGCTTTTCTTTATATCCTTTTTCTTCTTTCCCATATCTGCTAGGAATTGCATCTCCAACTATTATATAACGAAGCTTATTATTTCTTTTATAAGCTTCATAGAAAGCTTTGATTGCCATTTCTAAATTGTTTTTATAAGTTAATCTGCTTACAGTAAGTAAATTTATTATTTCTTTATTTTCTTTCTTTATATCAATATTTGGAAATTCTATACCATTTGGTATTATTTTTATTTTATTTACTGGAATCCCAAAACTAATTAATTCTTTTGCTTCTTTTTTTGATGTAGCAACGATTTTTTTAGCTATTTTTAAAGAAAACCTCATTGTTATTGCATCATAGATTATATTTGGCAATCTTGATTTCAAATCTAAATTTAAGAATTCATAGCCTCTAACAGTTCCATGCGTTGTAATTATTAAATGTTCTTTTCTAAGGAAAGAGGATATAGCTCCTGCATCTGTCTGGAAATTCCTATAGCCATGAACATGAATTATGTTACAATCTTTTTTTAAAGAATCGAGCAGCATCTTCAAAGATAGCTTGTAATGGCCTGCGCTAAAAAATGGTTTATATTCAACTATTTTGCTTCTCCTTAAATTTATTGACCCTTTTTTAAATGTTAAGATTATTGAGCTGATTCCTTTCTTTTCTAAACCTTTAGTTAAAAGATATGCTTGTTTTGAAGGGCCTGTAAATTCGCTTCCAAATTCTCCTATCAATCTTAAAATTATCAATTTGTACTAATTAAATTTTTTTACCATGCTTCAATAACATTATTTCTTTAAAACAAGCAAATCATAGAATAGTTCAGATTTTTCTGTTTTAATTTCTTGATTAATTTTCTTTATCCAATCGACGTTTATATCATCTACAATTAAAAAACCTCCTTTTGGTATGTAATTATAAGACTCTTTTAACTCAAAAAGTATATGTTCTAGAGTATGTAATGAATCATGAAGAAATATATCAACATGACCTAACTCAGCTAGTAATTTTGGTAAAATAATTCTTGAGTCACCTATGATTAGCCCCATCTATTCCTTAAGGATTGCGGTACTAACCATCCTACTTCTTCCTTTAATAAAAGGTCTTTACTTGGCAAATCTATGCTATAAAGTTTACCGAAGTTATTCTTTTCAAGAGCGCTTAGTATGAAAGTTGAAGAAGCACCATTTGCTACCTCTGTCTCAACCACTATTCTAGGTTTAAAACATCTAATAATTGTATAAATTATTGGTCTTTCTAAAGGAGAGACCATAGTTCCATGGAAGGCACGAAATTCTGATAATTTATCAACGATGTATTTTCTTATATTTTCAGCTTCATTTAATAATCTTTTAATTTTTTCTTTTTCTTCTCCTGTTAATTTGACCAATTTGCGTTCTCTCCCTAAATAATGAATTATAAATCTGATGTCAGATGGATTTTTTACAAAATGTTTAATATATTGTTTATTTAGAATATAATCCATTAATGTTATTCTATCTGAGTTTAATGCTATTTTTCAAAATTATCAATTCAGTTTCAAATCGAACTCTCTTAGATCTTTAGCATTACCTTCAACTATTACTTCCATTACTTTGAAATCCTGATGAATTATATTCTTCCAATCTAATTTTTTAGCAATGTTTCGCATAAAGCTAAAATCTTTATTTTTAACTTCTTTTAAAGCAAGCTCCAAGTCTTTAGCAGTCATATCCACATTTAAAGGATCTCTGAAATACATTGCTACGTTGCCTAAAGATCTTGAGATACCTTCAGTTTTTGTAACTAGAAAAGGTTTGCACATGCTCAAATATTCTCTTATTCTTGTATGAAGGTTTACTCGATTCATCTTTGTTTTAGGTATCAGTGGTAAAGCACACAAAGACGCTGAAGCTATATAATTCGGTAACTCTTCATATTCGATCCATCCCGTTAGCTTAACTTCTTTATTTAAACCGTTTTCATTTATTAAGGACTTTAAATAATTCATATAAGAAGCCTTACCTTCTCCCACAATTAATAAGGAAGGTTTTTCTTTAAGTTTTTTAAAGGCTTTTATCAACAAATGAACACCATCATAAGACCCCATGTCACCGTGGTAGAAAATCACTTCATCCTTTAGTTCTAATTTACTTTTTATTATATCAGGATCTGTTTTATAAGGATTGAAATGTTCTGTATCAACACCGTTAGGTATTACTGCAATTCTTTCTCCATCA
Organism: crenarchaeote SCGC AAA261-N23; assembly: GCA_000375685.1. GTDB lineage: Archaea > Thermoproteota > Thermoprotei > Gearchaeales > Gearchaeaceae > AAA261-N23. Next base: position 24,617 of record AQVQ01000002.1, on the reverse strand, counting down.
AGACCATATTCGTACCAAAAATCTCTACCTAGCTCAGTTTCAACGTTTGCATAATCAACATTTCTAGCTATTTTCTTTTCCATTCTTTTGAGAAAAGGAACAACTAAACTTTTAAAAGGCATATCAAATTGAATGTAAAGATCGCTGATAAAGTCTGTCAGTTCTGCATAAATTGGTATTTTTATATCATTTTTGTTTGATATTGTTGCATAAGTTGGCAAGATATTTATTGTTCTGATTACATCAAATTTTTCTTTTTTAACTAGTTCTTTTATTTTCTTTCTCATTTCTCTCATTATTTTTATTCTCGATAAGATGCTGAATTGTTTGAAATCTAAGTTTATGTATTCATAATTGGCAAAGTTATCTTCTGGCAAATCTGATTTAGGGCAAATAACTGTTATATCGTTTCCTAATTCTGAAAGATACTTAACACTGTAGTTTGGTCTTCCTGCTCTTTTCTTAGAAGGTAAAGGTTGTTCGCAAACTAGCAAAATTTTAAGTTTGATCATTTGAAAAAGTTAAATAATCGAATCAATTACTATATAACATAATTTTGTATTATGAGTGTTTTTGCAATCTTGATTTAAAATAAAAGAATTAGAAAAAATACGTTTACAAGATAAATTAATTTTTACACCCATATCCAAATTATATACTAATGACAATGATGAGATTTTTACCAAATTGTTTATTTAATCTACTTACAAGATAATTTTTTTAGATCATAATTAAATATGAATCTCCGTTATTAAAAAGAATGTCATTGTTACTTTTATATATTAAGGAATTTAAATAATTTGAAAAAGACGCTGGAGATATTCCATTGGCCCATCTTTCTACAGTATAGATACTTACAGCTATATAGGAATTACTTGTATTCACATTAAGAGATAAATGATAGTAAGCTATTGAAGAGGATAGAGTTCCGTTAAAATAATAAGGCACAATGCTTGGATCTATTGTTCCAAAGATTTTTGCAGGAGGGTTCATATAAAGTATGAACTTAGCTAAAGAAAATGATTGCTGATCGTCATACATTATTACCTGTGATGGATAACTATACTTTGCAAAATAAGGGCTATCATCTGTTAGTAAATTAGATGAAAAGAAAGCAAAGATGATAAGGACTAATAACAATGCAAGTATGGCTTTCCTCTTAAAGACTAAAAATAATCCAGATAAAAAGGACAAAGGTACTAATATGTAAAATACAGCAATAGTTTCAGCTATGGCAGTGCCAGAAAAAAGAATCGCAAAATTATATGCTACAATAGTCAAAGCGGTTAGAGCAAGAAAATAATTCTTAAAGTTTTTCCCGTTTATGAGAGCATATAACAAACCTACTGTTCCTAAATAGATCGTTATAGAATACCATAAATGGGATAAGGCATAGAATGTTAAAGAATCTAAAATTGGTTTAAAATAAGGAGTCGATGGGCTTTCTGGATTCAAAGTACCTGGTGGATTAATTAGACCTGTTAGAAAGGAAGATAAATAAGGATAGGCAAAGAAAAATAAATAGAATATTATTAATCCAAAATAAGCTATCGAATATGTTTTCATGTATTTGTTGTAGGTAAATAAACTAAATGTCAAAACTAACATTACTATTGCAAAAATAAGTGCTGCTGTAGGATGGAATAAGAACATTGAAATTGAGCTTAAAATTAGAATTATTGCAAATTTTCTGTTTCCTTCAATTCGTATTAATGAATAAAAAGAGATTAAGAAAAGAATGAATGAAAAAGGATGCGGTGTATAAGAACTAAAAGAAGTATAGCTGTATATTAGGCTAAAAACAATCGTAGATATCAATGAAACTCTTTCATTGCTTGAAATCCTATAAACAATTGCGTAAACAAAAAACAAAGAAATGCTAACGATCAGTGAATTGAGCAACATGTACATGAATGTTAATTTGCCAAATGGAATTAGCCAAATGATTGTATTGAGAATGTAATACAGCGGAAAGTATGTATATTCAGCAAAGTTGGCTACATGCCCTAAATTGTAAACTGTAACGCTGTTAAAGTAATGATAGTAGGGATCCCACCATGGAGGAACACCGTTAATTAAATACAAGCTTATCCTTTGTATGAAATCTAGAATAATTAGCTGTATTAATATTAGCAGCGCTGTTTTCTTTGAAACTTTTAAAAATAAGGCTTCAAAAGTTAGCAAGCCCATTGCTGCTGTAATAAATACGTAGAATTCTATTACTCTGTAAACATTACTCATGTAAATCGAGAAAACAGTTATCGAGATAAAAGACGAAAAGATAATAGCTAAGGCAATATTAAGCTTATCATTATTGATATTGAATTCATTATAGCTTGGCTTCTTAACGAAATACAAATACGTAGCTATCCCAAATACAACACCTAAAAAGTTCATTGTTAAAAAGTATCCTGTTACTGTAAACTTTATGAAAAGAGAAATAAATAGTAAAATAAGAATTAAAATAGATATAGGGAACAGTATTTTAACTGTTTTTAAATTTATTATTTTTTCTAAAATGCTCATTTCAAGTTTACTTCTTAACTAGGTAGTTTCCTATTGCAAGATATTCTAGACCTGAATTTTTAAACGTCCATATTGCAAGCTCAGGAGTGCCAACGATTGGATATCCATGAAGATTAAAGCTTGTATTAAGAATTCCTCCCACACCTGTTTCCTCTTCGAATCTTTCAATAACTTTTCTATAAGAAGGATTCCAATCATTCAAAGTTTGGGGCCTAGCAGTATAATCTTGTGGATGAATAGCTGCGATTATCTCATCCCTTTTTTCAGTAGTATTGAAAGCGAGAATCATGTATCTTGCAGGCCTTGCATTTACTAAATATTCATGCATCCTTTCTTCCAATATCGTAGGTGCAAAGGGCATCCAAAAATCTCTTTGCTTTATTGCACTGTTTAGCTTTCTTACCACCCTAAAATCTCTTGGATCAGCTAAAATGCTTCTGTTGCCCAAAGCTCTTGGCCCCCATTCAACTCTTCCATTGAATCTTGCAACAATTTTTCCCTTTGTTAATAATTCTCCAACAACTTCTTCTATTCCATCGTATTTTTCAGATTTTTCGATCAAACCTTCCTTTTTCAAACATTCCCTTATTTCTTCATCACTGTATTCAGGTCCATAGTATAGATCTTCCAAAGGATGAAATTCAGGCTTAATTCCTTCTTCCTTGCAAATCTCATAATAAACTTGTAAAGCTGCACCTATAGGAGTTCCATCATCTCCGCATGCAGGATAGAAGAATGCATCCTCGACTTCTTCAATTTCCGATATTCTCATGTTAGCTTTTACGTTTAATATATTGCCTCCTGCAAAAGCTACCTTAGTAATGCCTGTTTTTTCTATCGCTGCCTTTACCCATGAAGTCATCAATTCTTCATAATATGCTTGGCATGCTGCAGCTATGTTATCGAATCTTTGTTCCTTTAGTAATCTGTATAGTTTAGGCTGCATTGATTTTAGATAAGAACCAAAAATATTTTGGAATTCTAATGGATTCTTTGGATTTAATCTAATAATCTTTCTCATTTTATCTATGCAATAATCTGCTTTTCCATAAGGTGCTAGACCCATTACTTTGTATTCATGGTCCCATGGTTTCATTCCTAGGTATCTTGTTATCTCGCTATAGTATGCGTTTCCTGGCGAATCATAAAATGTTGACCATGCTATCCTTTGAATCTCTCCTTTTTCTGCTATATTTACTGTAGATGAGACACCATCTCCAGCACCGTCAACTGTCATTACTAAAACTTTTTCATCATATCCCCAAGGGCATGTTCTGTAAGCACATGAAGCATGAGCTAAATGATGCTCGACAAATCTTACTTCTTTATTTTCAATTCCCAATTCTTGAAATATCTTCATTAAATGCTTTACAGATCTGAATTTATGTAAAATGCTAACATATAACTTAGCAAAGGTTTTACCATGAAATAGCGGAGCTATCTTTTCAAAGAATTTAACTTTCAAAGGATATTCTTTTAGTGGAGAATAGACTCTGTTAAGACTAACGATTGCTATTGCATCGACTTCACTTGGATGAATTTTTGCTATTTTAAAGACTTCCCTTATTGAAATCTCTGGAACCCCGCTGTGATGTTTTATGTTAGAAAGCCTTTCTTCTTGAACAGCTGCGATAACTTTTCCATTCCTAATCAAAGCTGCACCACAATCATGGCCGTCGTTAATTCCAAGGATTGTTATATTTTTCAAGTTTAAGCTATTTTAAAAGAAACCTTTAGTTGATTAACTTTTTCCTTTTATGTTGAAAACCATTAATTGTTTCCTTCAAGCCTTGCAATATTTTTTTCCAACAGGCAATCTTCTTGTTTTTCCATTCTTAATGCTCTGCTATTGCTTTCGCCCATTCAATGAATTTGTTTACTATTTTTTCAACTGTTTCTTTAGCTGCTTGATAAAGAATCTCTGTTCTAATTTCTAAATATCTATGAACAAGTATATTTCTTAAGCCTGAAAGTTTTGTTACATCCTTTGCTAAGTCTTTTGGCATCTTATTCGCTTTTGCCAGTTTTTGTGGATATTCACCATAGCTTTCTACAAGACCTAGCGAATAAACTGAGACTAAATGTCTACATATATAAAGCATGGATTCAATTATTTTGTGCATGGCTCTTTCTAGAGCTAGTATGTCTTTGTAGTCTAATTCTTCAATTTTTCTAGATAGTATTTCGCTTTTTATAAAATCTGAATTTTTTCTGATCTCTTCAATCCTTGATGTAATAATCGTTTTATCTAATTTTGGATCTAAAGATGACCATTGTTTAATTTCCATTATTGCATCTGGTGCTTGTTGTGAGAGTTCCTCAATAATTTTAGGTTGAGCTTTGATTATGATACCATCTTTGAGTATCTTTGAAATCATTATTGGGTTTGTTTGGTTTAAGAGCGCAATGTCTATATAATCTTCTTTAATGTGTAATGTTTTTGCTATTTGGCTTACAATATAACCAACTTCTAGTAGGTCTTCCTTTTTTAGTTTTAAGGCAATATCTATATCATGAGTACTGAACTTATTTTTTGCTATAGATCCGAATAATATAGCAGCTTCAATATTTTCAGATTTCTCGAATAACTTTTTCAATTTAGGTATTGTTTGATCGAGTGTAAGACTTTTAATAACCATTAAAACACAAATTTATAAAAACAACTCTTTAATATGATTACGCTGTTCTTTCTAAAAGTTTCCTTTCATCTACCTTTCCAGTTGGCTTATGAGTAGAAACATACCATTCAATTGTCTTTCTCAATCCTTCTTCCAAAGAATACTTAGGTTGCCAATTTAGTATTTCCTTTGCCCTTTTAATATCCAAGGCTCTACTATAAACACCTACAGGCTTTGATTTATCGTAAATTATCTTACTCGGCCTCCAATTCATTATTTCAAAGATTTTTTCAGCAACTTCTTTAATTTTGTATCTTCTTCCTGTTCCTAAGTTTATAGGAGTACCATCGTTTACCTTTATTCCAGCTAGCAGTGTTCCATTAACAATGTCCTCAACATAGGTATAATCCCTGCTTTGATTTCCATCACCCCAAATTACAAAAGGATCCATTCTTTCAAAGGCCTTGTAAATTAAAGCTATAATCGAGTGTGTTTCATTTTCTCTAGGGCCATAAGCTGTTACAAACCTTAGTATAGCACCCTTTAATCCATATTGCTTAATGAAAGAGATGAGCTGAACCTCCCCCATTAACTTGGCCCAGCCGTACTCAATATCTGCACTTAAATAAGAATCTAGATTTAAAGGATTTGATAGATCCTCGTTAAGCAAGCTTTCATCATCTTTTTGAAGATTTGGAGGATAAACGCATGCAGAACTTGCATAGACAACTTTTTCAACACCTGAAACAAGGCATGCATCGTATACATGATGATCAATTGCAAAAATTGAACAAACATCTGCTGGATGCGTAGCTATGTATCCTCTGCCTCCATGTACTGCAGCTAAATGAAAAACGATTTCATTTCCTTTGAAAATTTCCTTAAGTCTTTGAAGACTTGCATATTCAAGATCTTCCTTTACGAATTTTATCTTATCAATTACATTGCTTAGATTTTCCAATCTACCACTGCTTAAATCATCTACAACGGTTACATTGCTCTTCAAAGAAACTAGCTTATCTACAAGATGGGATCCTATGAAAGAAGCCCCTCCTGTAACTAAAACCTTTTTGTTTTCGTAAAAATTAAGTTCCATTTGAAAGCTTTCTTTTTGCCCAATCAAAGGTTCTCCTCAATCCTTCATCCAAGCTTGTTCTTGGTTCCCAATTTAAGACTTTCTTCATTTTTTCTGTATTAGCATAGTACCCATGAACGCCAACAGTTCCTTTAAGATCAAGTTCAACCTTTATTTCTTTTTTCGCAATATCTATTATTTTATAGGCAAGTTCCAATATTGAAATCGGTTTATCGTTTCCTAAGTTTATAGGGTCTGCATTTTCAATTTTCTGCATAGCTAAAAGCATTCCTTCAACACAGTCCTTGACATATAGAAAAGACCTTATTTGCTTCCCATCTCCGAAAATTTTGAAGGGAATCTTTGGATATAATATTGCCTTTACAATGAAAGAAGGAATTACATGGGCCCACTTGAGATCAAGGTTTTCCTTTTCTCCATAGGCATTGAATATTCTTACTACAGAACATTTCAATCCATAGTCTTCATGATAGCTTTTACAAGCAATCTCTCCAATTACTTTAGCCCAACCATAGGTATTTAAAGGATTTGCAGGATAAGCATCTTCCTCCTTGTAAACATTAACTGTATTGCTTTTTCCATTGTAAATGCATGCTGAGCTTGTAAATAGAAATCTTTCAACATCGTTTTTTATGCAGGCTTCTAGCATGTTCAAGTTCATGATTGCTGAAGGAGTTAAGTTGCCAACTTTCTCACGCATTATGTAATGTATTCCTCCTACAGAAGAGGCTAAATGGAAAACATAATCTATTCCCTTAGTAACTTCAATGCATGAATTTATGTCTGTTAAATCTACCTTTCTGAAATCGATTTTATCCATGAATTCAGATATATTATCTAAGCTCCCCCTTGACAAATTATCAGCAACCCTTACATTGCAACCAAGCTCAACAAGTTTTTCTACAAGATTTGATCCTATAAAGCCAGCTCCTCCTGTAACCAATACGTTTTTTCCAAACCAAAATTCTTTTTGGATAGACATTAAGAGAAGACCTCTTTTATTTTTTCAATTAAAGCATCTTCTGAAAACATCTTTCTCGATATAAGTCTTGATGAGTTCATAATATTTAAAAGTTTCTCTTTATTGTTCTTAAGTTCAATAATGTATTCTGCAATAAGCTTAGGGTCCCTTTTATCTATCGCAATCCCTGCTTTATAGTTTTCTATTATATCATAGGCATATCCTTTTCCAATGTATAATACAGGAATACCTGTGTTCAAATATTCAACGAATTTTATTGGAAACGATGCGTTTTCGAATATCTGTTCCTTCATTGGTAAAATGAGCAAACTTGCATCGTTAAGAAGCTCAATCATTTCATCTTGACTTAAAATCTTTGTTATGAGTTTTACATTATTAATATTCTTTATTTTAATGTATTCTTTTACATATTCAAGCATTTCACCATTTCCTCTTATGACCAAATTTACTCCACTTTCTTCAAGAATTTTAGCAGTATCTAACAAAATCTTGAAATCATAGTTAGTTCCTAAATTTCCAAAGTAAACTATATTGAAATTCTCATTCTTTAAATTTGGATTGACTTTCATATCTTTAGCTATATTTGGCACAATCTTTACCTTTGCTTCATTCACTCCATAATTCCTGATAATTAAAGAAGCCATAGCAGGATTCAATGTTGTGATATTATCGCTTATCCTATAAGCTATTAAAGCAACTATCTTACCTAATTTATAAGAAATTGAGTTTGAAGAAAGATAACCTGTATTTACTAAAGCTTCAGGCCAAACATCTGTTACATCTGAAATTAATTTTGTTTTCCAAATTATTCTAGGAATAAGACATGAATATGTTGAGAAGACTCTTTGGCAAAAAGCCCAGATGTATCCTTTCCTAGCAAATATTATAGCAGGAATTGAAGAAATAAGCATAAACCATAGATAGATTAACAGTCTTTTTGCAAAGCTATTGTGTTCTATTTTTGGCATCCAAAGCCTAAGTATCCTAATATTTTTACCGAATTCCAAGCCAACCTTTGCTTCATTCCTTCTAGAAATAATGTAATTAGGAATTGCAGTTATCAAATCAACCTTGTAACCAAGTTTAATAAAGACTTCAATGCATCTCTTTAGCCTAACAACATCTCCATTGAAATCAGGTTCCCAATATTGCGAGATTATTGTTATCTTTTTCAAACTTCTCTCAATCTAGTATGCAATGTTCGTATTGCATAGAGTATTATTGCAGTTACCACGAGAATAATTCCTAGAAGAATGCCTCCTAAAGCTAATACTGCTATAGGAATACTAAAGTATCTTTCTGCATTGTAAATTATCAAAAGCCAAATTGCAAGTATCAATCCAATAATTGATATTGCTAATCCGGGAAGGCCTAAATAAAGCAAAGGACTTTTTTCGATAACGGTTCTTAAAATTGTTAGTAAAACGTAAGAACCCTGCCTAAGGAAATTATAAGTTGAATGACCTTTGCCATACTTAACTTTAACAGGAACTTCCTTAATCCTAAGATTTTTTTCAATAGCTTCTATTATTAACTGCGATTCAACACCCATTCCATGATCCTTTATTTCAAGCTTTTCTATAGCTTGCTTTGTATATGCTCTAAAGCCGCTCTGCGTATCATTTATTTTTATCTTCGCAACAAGTTGGGTAGTTGAATCTAGAATTTTATTACCTAATCTTCTATGAAAAGGCATTTCGGATTTGTTTATCTTTCTTGAACCTATAACCATATCAGCTTCTCCCTTGACAATCGGCTCGATAAGAATAGGGATTTCTTCAGGATCATGTTGGCCGTCTGCATCTAACGTAACTAAAACATCAAAATCCATTTTCTTAGCTAATTCAAAACCTGTTTTCAAAGCTTCTCCCTTTCCAAGATTTTCCTTGTGTTTGTAAACAATAGCTCCCAGCTTTTCTGCAATCTCAGAAGTCATATCGCTTGAACCATCATCTACAACAATGATTTTATTCGCATATTTTTGAGCCTTAATTATAACTTTAGCTATATTTTCCTCTTCATTGAAAGCAGGAATGACTGCTATTATCCTAGGCAATTCAATCTTGATAAATTATATTCCTCTCAATCCTAGCCAAAATATGTAGTTTTTATCGTTAGCAAGTTTAAACAATGAAGGGAACATATCGACTATTTTGGAGCTAAGGATCTTTTGCATCAATGATTTTCCAAGGCTTATTATTTTTTCCTTTATTGATAGTATCTTTCTCATTACGTTGTTTAATGTTTCAATGACCTCCTTGCTAGTTATTGGTCTAATCTTTGAAAACTTAAGACAGGCTATGAAAAATGATCTATCAAGCCTGTCAATTTTAAACCATATTTTCCTTCTTAACAATTGGCACTTAATGTAATACAAGTCAAAGAATGAGTATGAATATTTTGACATTTTTAATTATAATTCATTCAAACCTTAAAAACCTTTCATTTCATTAAAATGAAAAATTTTTTAATATGTAATCATTTTTTCATGATAAGTATGTTATCTTCTGAATTGAATAGTACATCGCTATTTTTAATTTTTAAATTGATAAATTCTTTGGTCCATGAATATCCAAGACCAATTCCGAATGAATAATATTTCGAATTATTGAAATCCAATTTATTTATAAGTAGTAAGCTTGAATTTGAAATTGTGAATGTAGAATTAAAGAAACTTGCAAGCTGGGAAAACATGCTGTCTGATTGAACATAGGAATTTTGAGGAATAAAGTGCACTATTGTTTTTATCTGATCAATTTGATCCGTGCTGTAATACCATGAAATTCCTGTGTATACGTTTCTCTGTTGAAAGTAAGGCTGAAACTGAATGAAAATCCCGTTAATAAGAACAACAGCAATAATTATGGCATTAACGAACTTGATTAAGCTAAAATTTTTTTGGCCATTGAAAATCCTTTGAATAAAATATGCAGATAAAACTGTCATAGGAATACTTGCAGCAATTATTCCTCTATTTAAAGTGAGACCTGAACCATCGAAGAATGAAAAAATGACTAATGAAAAAGGTGCAATGGACCATGAAGTGATTATTGGCAATCTAGAATCATAATCCTTGTTCATAAAATATGCTCCAAATATGCCATAGATTAAAACCAATATCAATGGAGGAGCTAAAGAAGCATCGTATATTGAAAAGCTTGGCATTCCAGGCAAAAAGTATGACATTCCTAAGCTTAGAACAAAGGCTAAAGCGATTCCTAAAATTGTAACATAAAGATAGAACTTCTTGAAGCCTTTAAGCAAAGTGTAGCCTGTTATCATTAACAATATAAGATAATATGAAATCAGAGTTGGAAAAAATCCTTCTGAAGCAAAGCTTTCCAAAGTGGAAAATCCTTGAAATGAATAATAAATTACTAAGATCAAGAAAGAAAATGAAAAGATTGAGAAAAGTCTTTTGTCAAATGAAGCAAGTTTGTTCTTAACGTGTTTATAAACAAAATATCCACCTATTGTTGCCATTGCAATGTAAGTTGTGAAATGGTGAGTAAAAACGATAATTAAGAAAATGTATAATATTAATGGAATCAATTTTGTTTCTCTTGAATTTCCCTCTTCAAATCTTATTAATAGTAATATTAAAACCATCAATAAAGGCATTGCGATCATTTCAGCTTTAAATCCTGAATAGAATATGTTCGTAAACCATAAGCTTGAAATTATCAATGACCCAAAGAAGAAAGCCCTGAGCTTATTCAATATTATCCTATAGATTATCAGAAGTAAAGCAAAAATGAAAAGAGTATTCATGAAGAATGTTACAACAACTGGTGCCCAATAAATGTTTAAATTGGTTATTTGGGAAGTAATTGTAGTTATAACAATTGGACTTGGCCAATAGCCAAAATAACAGCTAGGAAGAGAATTGCATGAAACTAATGAGCCTTTCCCGTTTTCTAGCATGTATTTAACATCTGTTAAAAGAGACCATGCATCTAAGCTAAAAACTGGAGCATTTGTTAAAGCTGGTGAGATTCTGTAGAATAGGTTGAACAATATTAAAGCTAAAGTAATTATATAAACTAATTTTCTAGAGTTCAATTTTCTTATGAAATTTAATCATTCCAGATTCCATTTTGTAAATAGAAGTTGGATTTATTGGATAATATTCATGGGTAGAAGACAAAATTATAGTTACTTTTTTCTTTGAAAATTTTTCAAGAATGCTAATAACTTTCTTCTCCATCTCATCATCTAGATGGGAAGTTGGTTCATCTGCAATTATAATTCTAGGGTCTTTAATTAATGCCCTTGCAATGCAGGCCCTTTGCAACTCACCACCTGAAACTTCGTTTGGATATTTGTCCAATATATGCTTTATTTGAAGTGTACTTGTAAGTTCATCGAGTTTTTTCTTCATAACGCTTCTATTTTCTCCAATGAGTTCTAAAGGAAGAATGATATTTTCTTCGATTGTAAGTGAGCTAATCATATCGAGAAATTGTGGTATATAACCTATTTCTTTAAGCCTGATTTCATCTTGTTTATAGGAATGAAAATTTAATTTAAAAAGGCCTTCATATTCTTTATCAATAAGTGCTAGTATTCTTAGAAGGGTTGTTTTTCCTGCACCTGATTTTCCGAAAATCAATACAAGCTCTCCTTCTTTGATTGTTAAGTTTATATCTTTAAGTATTGTTTTTTCGTTTTTAATTTTACTTAAATTTTTCGCCTCTATTAATATATCATTCATAATTAATTTTAAAAATTTTAAGAATAATATTAAGAATCATTATTTAGATAATTTATAAAATAAACTAGAAATTAATGAAATTATTATAGCTTCAGTGGGCAACAATGAAACATTGATGAAGTTTGGCAACAACGCTTTATAATGCAATGCTTCGGTAAATGCAAATCGTAATATAATAGTGTAAGAAAGATAAGAAGATAAAAATGCCAAAGGAATGAATAAGAGCAAAACAAGTAAAATTATCGCAATTTTTATGCTCTTTTCCGAAACTCCTTGTTCATAAAGAATCTTCAAATCCTTTTCAAATGAATAAATATACATTCTAGTAATGAACCATACTGAGCTTAGTATTGATATGATAATGATTAAAGAAATTACGGAAATTTCGTTTGTCAATGTTTGACTTCCAAGATAAACTGAATAGTTTGAAGAAGCTGACTGAAATCCAGATAAAATTCTGGAAAATACCTGAGAAAGACCAACAGAAATTGAGTTTAAATTTTTTACTGAGCTACAATTCTCTGGAACTCTTACATAGCTAAAATACCCTTCAGGAATATTTGATAAATTCCTAGCTGCTTCAATGCTTACAAATCCTTCTTCATTGAAAATCGAGTAATTTGAATAAAATATTCCAGAAACTAAGAATGGCTGAACATTTCCTGTTAGAACATCCTCAACAGAAATCTTGTCATTAGGCTTTAGATTTAATTTTTTAGCCAAATCATAACCTATAACTATTTCATATACATTTGAAAACCAATTTCCCTCCAAAATATTTATTTTATAAAAATAGCTTGAGTTATTAATGTTTATGCCTCTTATTATAGAATAAATTCCGTTTATTTTAGCCTCAATTGCTATCTCGGCACTATAAAAACAGGACATATTGGCTGGTACCTTCATGTAGCCTGTCAATGGAACTATAGAATTTGAAGGAACTATTACTTTACTGTTTGGCAAACTTGCAAAATTTACATCGTTTACGACGGATAGTGTTGCTATGTAGGGGAATGAACTCAAAGCTAATAAGGCGAACATTATTATTGCGACTAATATTGTAGATTTCCTTGAATAAATTATCTTTATTATCTTAGGAAAATAAAGATGCAAGCTTTAAAGAAAATGCAAGTTGAGAAAGAAAAGATATGATTCCGTAATAAAGGCTTTGAAAAATGGACAAATCAAATCTTGAATAAAAAGGAACATATCCAAGTAAATCGTTGATTATTCCTATTGATATGTTCTGAATAACTAAATTGAATGTTTGCGAAAGCAAAATCGTTAAGATTGAAAAAACCAAGCATGAATATATGTAAGCTGTATATATTGAATTTTTATCAGTTCCTTGCTCATAGAGAGCCCTTAAATCTTCCTTTCTTTCTCTAATTGTTAGATAAGAGAATATCGCAGAAAAAACCGCAATAGAAAAATAGCCTAAATATATCCAGTTTAAAGATATTTCATTCAACGAGTTTGAAATTAGGCTAAGAAATTCATTAGGGCTAGGATATCCTAGATTTAAAGTCCCATTACCAATTAGCTTAGTAGAATTAACTATGCTATTCGAAATTAAACAATCTCCAAGTATCGAAGAAAGATTATTCAATTCAACCAAGCTGTATGATCTATTCGAAATCATAATTCTATCTTTTAAATTAAGTTTAGAAATTAAACTAGAAGAAGCTAATAGCTCTGATGAGTTTAAAGGAACATTTGCAAAGTATTTTAATTCACTTTCATTAAGTTTAATTATACAAATGCTTGAATTGTAGTAATAAAGCGAGTATTGTATGCTTTTTGAATTTGAATTGCCTATCTTGGAATTAAGATCATGTATTATATCGCTTGCCTGAACAGTTATTGTATAAATACCTAAGAAAACAGAGCCTACCAGTGCGGTTATAATGCAACCTACTATTAAATTTCTTGTTCTTAAAAAAGAAATAAAAATTAACTTAGTTCTCAATCTGGAACAGGAACAACTTTAAAGTTCAAAGATTTGAGATTTGCAACTGTTCTTTCCAAATATTTCTTTGCAATGTAGCTTTCTTCTAAACTTTCTGTTTCAAGATAAACCTTTGGATAATATATGAAATAGGCATCTAGATTTTGGAACATGTCTACAAATTTCTCAACATCTTTAATCAAACTTGTTACAATGAAAACTGTTTGAACATTTTCCTCTTCCATATTTTCATTCTCAGGCAAAATTTTCTCCTCTAAATAACTTTGAATATTCAAATTGAATATCTTAAACAATATTTCATTTCCGAATAGATTTATAATCTCTTTTAATTTTTCAGAAGGAATGATATCTTTAATTTTGTATATTTCATCTAATTTTATCTTATAATAATCAATTATGTATTTTAAGACTTTTTCAAGAATATTAACTCCACTTTCTCGTTTTATTATCAATTTTTCTTTTCCATATATAGAAACGAGCAGAGGAATATCCATAGAAACGTAGTTCATTAAAAGGCTTAAAAAATAGCTACTGAGCTCATCCTTTGTTAGCTCTCCAGGAAATCTTGTATCGAAAAAAATGTAAAGACTTCCTCCCTTCTCTTCATGAAATTCCTTTACAAATAACTTTGCATGCCTTGCTGAAGCTTTCCAATCTATTCTTCTAATTGTTTCTCCTTGAATGTATTCTCTACTGTAGGCATATTCAGTTCCTAATCCTTTACTAACTTGTTGAAGCTCACCCATGCCATAGTATCCCAATTCAGCAAGTAGTCCTATTGCTTCAATCAATCTTAAATAAAGCAATGGATAAACAGTCAATTCGATTTTTAAAGGAATTTGATAAGTTCCTTCAAATAATGAAAGCTTGCTCTTGAATTTTGATTTAATTCCATCGAGCCTAAATATTCCTGAATGAATTGGCTCTAAAAACAAAATTATTTCATTCTTTCCCTTCATCAGTTTCTCTTCAGAAAAACTTAACCATGATTGCTTTTCTAAATTCAAATCCAATTTGCTTTCGATTGTAATTTTATATTTAGTTGTGCTTTTTCTGAAGGTATTTAATTGAATTGAACTTGGCTCTACTTTAATTTTTTTCAAATCTCTATAAGCTATTTTCAGAGTGAGATAATCATAGAGGATTAATAAAGCAAGGATGACTGATATAGATAAAATTATCCAATCAAAGAAAAAAAGACCTAACAATAAAGCAACTAAAGAAGAAATCGAGATTTTTACTCCTCTTGATGTAAATTTAATGTTTTTCAAAATTTTGGAACAGGAATGCTATCTAGAACAGCGTTTATACTCTCTCGAACTTTAATTCCCTCGGTTTGAAGCTCAGACAATAAAGTCAATCTATGAGTTAAAGCATAGGGAGCTACGAATTTTACATCATCAGGAATAACAAAATTTCTTCCTTCAAGCAAAGCTTTTACTCTTGAAAGCTTTAGAATCCAAATGCTTGCCCTTGGACTTGGAGAGTATTTGAAGAAAGTTTTATCCTCCCTTATTCTTTGAATAATATCGACAATGTATTCTTTGACCTTATCTGAAACATATACTTGTTTTGATTGTTCAGATAAAGACTCCATTTGTTCAGGAGTAGTTACTTGATTAACATCAAAAAGCTCAATTTTATCGATGTTTGATATTACTGAAATTTCCTCTTCCTTCTTTGGATAGCTTAACTCAATTCTTACAGCAAATCTATCCAATTGATTGGGAACCAAAGGATAAGTTCCTGCGTAACCATAGGGCAATTGAGTAGCTATAACCAAGAAAGGTTTAGGAAGCTGAAAAGTTTTGCCTTCAATCGTAACTTGTTGCTCTTGCATTGCTTCCAAAAAAGCTGCCTGTGTTTTAGGAGGGGCTCTGTTGAATTCATCTGCCATAACAATGTTGGCAAATATAGGCCCCTTTTTTATTTCAAACTCCTGAGTTTTTTGATTATAAACACTCGTACCGATTATATCTGCAGGCAAAGTATCAACGGTAAGCTGAATCCTGTTGAATTTTCCTCCTATAACTCTTGCTAGGGTTTTAGCCAAAGTTGTTTTTCCTACTCCAGGAGGACCCTCAAGTAAAACATGCCCCCTTGCTATCAAGGTTATTATCGAAATTTCGATTACTTCTTTATTTCCTACTATTATCTTGGAAACTTCATTAACGATTGAATTAAAAATTTTACTTGCTTCCATAATTCTCTCTTTCCTCTTTTATTCTTCTAATAAGCTCAGCATCCCAATCAGGATTTTCCTTTATGATTTTCTCAATCTCATCTGATTTTGACATTATACTTTTTTCAAATTTGTACAAGAATATAAATGCAACGCTACCTATTAAAATAGAATACTTTATGAAAGGCGTTGAGAGAATTGAATACGCTAAAAATTCGTATTCTTTAAAAATCGTTAAAGTGTCAACATACCAGTGCGAAACATCTAAAATAGCTGTTTCATTTTGAATAATATAATCTAAAAGTTCTAAGTTACCTCCATTTATGAAGAAATTAACCCAAATATAAGGAGTTGCTATTAATACAACCTTTCCCTTACCGTAGTTTGTATAAGCTATTACAGGAAATGGACCATATTTTACTGAAGTATTGTTGATGTTGATATAACTGAAAATGCTTGAGTTTGCTATTACTTTGTAATTCGAACCTAATATCAAATACGTAGAATAATACAATGTGATGTTTTTTATGCTTTTGATTGAAGAAAAAGCATAAATAATTGATGGATTTCCTAAGCTAAAAACAGGATCATAAACAGTTTGATTGCCAAATCTTGAATCCAATCCTAAGCTAGAAATCAGTTGATTTCCTGTACCAAAGTTATCTGCTATTATCAGCGTTCCTCCAGTATTTAAAAATTGTTCTATGATAGCTATTTCTTGGGCATAAAATGGCTTTTGAGGACCTATAATAATTAAAGCAAAGCCCTGACCAATAAACGGCAAAGAAGAATATGAATTTAGGCTTGTAGCATTCAACCTGGATTTTAGAATTGATAGGCCGTTCCAATAGGAGTTAGAATCACCAAAGACTTGAATAGTAGGTGTGTAATAAATCGCAAATAGAACTGTTATCAAAATTGCAAAGGTAGAAATAAACAAGATTTTTTTACTTTCCATAAATTTCCCTCAGCTTATTGAATAGTTTAATGTCATTCTTGATTTCTTCCTCACTAAGACCTAAGCCATATACTTTCCTTTCATGGTCAAAGCTTATCTTCTCATAGTATTCGTATCCTTTCAGAATATCCTTTACGTCCTTCAAATATTCTCTTATTGTTTGACTTTTCTTAGGTATCTTTCCTGTAACCTGTGAAACAAATAACGTAGCTTGCCAATATACGTCACTCACATCAAATTCTTCGTAAGTTTCAACTCTTTCCTCCTTTTCCCTTAATAAAGCTTGAGGTCTTTCTTGTCTATTAATTCTTATTAATATGGACATGGAAATGATGGATAATGGCAAGATAACTTCCAATGGATTGAAAACGAATATTGATAAATCTTGTTTTATAGGAGAGATCCATGGCTCTTTTGGCTGAACATATATCGTTAATTCCCAATTTCCAATAGGAATAAGAAAGCTTGGACTGACATAAATTTCGAAGGTTCCGTTTCCATCTGTTAAAGAATAGGAATTGATTCCATAACCATATACTTGAATTAATGCATTAGCCAAAGGAGTACCATTAGAAATTATCTTTCCTGAGATTACTATATACGTTCCAGTAAATGTAAGTTTAGGATAGTTTATGGAAATTTCGATTATGCTTCTCTCTACAGTAATTTTTGAGGTGTAGAAAACTGGGGCAATAAGGCCTTGAGCAAAAGTTTGAAGAGTAAATGTTATGTTTCCCTGTGGTTGATTTTCAGGAACAAGAACTGTAAAGTTAAATTTTCCTTCAATGTTTGTCTTGGCTTTATAAATTTTGTTAAAGATTTGCAGTACTAAAGTAATGTTTGAA
Organism: crenarchaeote SCGC AAA261-N23; assembly: GCA_000375685.1. Lineage (GTDB taxonomy): Archaea > Thermoproteota > Thermoprotei > Gearchaeales > Gearchaeaceae > AAA261-N23. Next base: position 6,727 of record AQVQ01000002.1, on the reverse strand, counting down.
AGTGGATTTGAATTAAGACTAATGTTTCCAACGATCTGAAAACTTTTGGCTGGATAAATTACATGCGGCGCATAAACGTTCAAAAGAGGCTTATAAAAAATCAATGTTAATTCTATTTTATTCGATACTGAAGGAGAATACTTCTGGGAATAATTTCCTGTTGGGAAGTAGCTAGCAAAAATAAACGTAGAATTTTTGTAAAAATACGGTATTCTTACAATTCCAGAAAAGCTACCATCTTGACTTGTTGTAAAGTTCTTGAGAAGCATGTTTTCCAGAAAAACAGATACTTTTTGATTTCCAAGTCCTTTACCATCTCCTGTAATGAGTCTACCGTTTATTAGAATTTCAGAACCAACATATGCAATAGTTGTATTTGCATTCAAAGATAATGAGGTAGGTATTATTTTACCGTTTAAAACCCCGCTCGTTATTTCGTTTATAAAATTAACCAAGTCACGATACTCTTGCAAGTATTTCAAATAAACATCATTCAAATCTCCCAAATATTTAGCCAATAAAGCTGAGGCATCACCTAAAGAATTGGACACTAAAGAGTAAGCGAGATTCAATTCATTTAGAGTTGAATTTACAGAGGCTAAAGTTGAGTTGACAGAATTGAGAACAGTTATAGCTGATTGAAGATCAGAAATCTTAACATAAAATATTGCTTCGTTTAAAGAATCATTCAGCTGCATGAACTGTTGATTAATCTGACTTAAGATATTATTCATTCTTTCAAAAATGATCTTTAAATTTGAAGGATAGTTAACGTAGTTTAACTGATCAAGTATTTTGGATGCTAAAGTGGAGTTGCCGCTTTTAATTGCACCGATCAGCTTGATATAAAGATTAACTATCAACAAATTAGGAGCAGGCATTGATTGCAGCTCAGAAGGATTTGGTGCAATTTTAAGACTTTGTACTTGATTAACTTGACTATAAGAAGGTATGTAACTATACCAGCCGTTTATTAAAATCAAAATAAGAAATACTATTAGAATTATACCTAAAATATTTTGCTTTTTAAAATTCATGATAAAAACAGCACTCTGAATACGTATACAACAACAATGTAAACGAAAATGATGAATAAAGATAATCCTAAATAGTCGAAGTATTTTCTTCGAGGAGAATAGAGTTCAGAAACGAAAAAATATACAGTAACATAGGCAACCAGATAAGCTTCAATTTTGTCTACATTGAAGAAAACGAATAATACATCCAAAATTACTATGATTAATGATAGTGTGAGTAAATATTTTGTATGCTTATTCATTCTAAATATCTTAAATAAACGTAAATTTTGTTTTTTTGAAATTCTTCTTTAACTATTTCCAAAGGAATCTTTTTTATTGTTACAACCGTTAATGCAGCTAAACTTGAAGGCAAAGAACCCAAGTTCTTAGAAAAATAAGGAAGCTTTTCTTTCATATATGGATCGCTTAATTCAATAACTACGTTCTCTCCTGTTTCAACAACCCTTACTTTTGAGCAAATTTCTGTTATATCTATAAGAACTTTTTCCAAAGCTTCACTCAATGATAGATCATCATTTGAGATACCTTTAACCACTGTGCATCCAGGGGGATAGAATTTAATAGCAGGTATATTCTTGATTAGTAAGAAAACGTTTCTTCTATCAAGCTCTTCATAAGGCAAATTTTCAAAGCTTTTAACAGGTAAAACAACTGAGGCATAACTTTCATTTGGTGGCAAATAAACAGCTTTGGATTCAATTTTAAGTTCCTCAAGTATTGCCTCGATTGTTAAAGCTGAGCTTTCAATCAATGATCTTATTGTTGCCGGAGGAATAGGTTCTTCAGGAAGCATTATCGCTGCGATGCCTATAATTATTGCACCAATTCCAATCGCTGTTAAAGGTATGTTTCCATAAAATACATAAAAGAAAAATGAGACTATAATCCCAAATATAATTAATACTTTTCCAAATAATGAATAGCTTTCCCTCATGCTTCCTTAGCCTGATTCAACAACCTCAAATAAGGAAGCTTTCTAAATATTGAAATTATTGAAAAAGAGAATGTAGTTAAGATTAAAGCAACCAAAACAGGTTCAAGTCTAATACCCCAAGGTGTATAGTTGAGAATGAAACCTTCCAAAGCTACAACTCCAACACTAATAGCTATTGAAAGAGCGAACCTTTCAATGCTATCCAGTTCATCTAAATTAGGGAAAATGCTTTCAATTATTGCATAACCTGGCAAAAAGAAAATAAAAATTGAGCCAAGAATGTATCTAAAAATTATCAGAGGATAAATTTGAGGCATTATGTATATTGTAAAAAGTGTTGCTAAAGAAATTGCAATAACACCCCAAAACCAAAGTGAATAACCTGATTTTAAGTAACTTAAAAATCTTGTTGGAGGATTATAATCGACTTTAGCTAAGTAGCCTTCATCTATTAAATCGTTAATGATTTTTAATATTTTATTTTTCTTCAAACCAGTTTTAAACCTAATTTGCTTTACAATTTCATCGACTGTCAAAGATTCTTCTGCTAACATTCCTAAAATCATGGATCTTAATTCTTTATCTAGTATTTTCTGCATTCTATGCTGTTACATTAACGAATAGCTGATCCCAAATATTTATGTATTTAAAACTATTCTGGTTAACTGAGTATGCCCAAAGTTCGAATATTAGCTTAATATTTTCTCCTGTAACGTTGATTGCTAGAGTAATTTTCCTTGTTTCATTCTGATGATTTAATAGAATAAAGCTATATGTAGCTATAGGAGGAACGTTTAGATAATTAGTTTGATTTACTATGCTCGTAGCATTACCAATTTTTACCAAAACTTGATAATACATTACATGCCCTTCTTCGTTTTCAACATAAAGATAAAGGGTAAAGTTTTGTCCTAATGTAAGATTCTTAGGATAATCTCCTATTTTCCCATTGGGCCCAAGAATTCCAAGAGATGAATAAGGATTCTTATTTAGATTCGCTAGAAAATAATTCGAAACCAAGAATCCGCCAATGATTATCACAACTATTAAGGCAAATATAGCAATTTGTTCATCAACTTTATACGAACTACCTTTGTTCTCAGCTTTCCTTTTGTTCGATTTCAATCTGAATATTTTCCAATTTTTATGCGTTCTATACCAAAGTTCCCAATACAATGCTGGTAAATATCTATAAAGTAAATACCCAATGACGATAAGCAAAGATATCTGGAATATGAAAAATATCATCGCATTTCTTTGATTTATCATTCCTTCCTTTGCAACATTAGGAGCTTGGTTTGATACATTTTCTGCAATTAAATACGCCTCATTATAATATTTTGAGGCCAAAGTTGAGTTTATTTTCGAATAGTAATTTCCCATATCTAAAAGTTGCACTGCCTCATTGAGCATGTTTGCTAAGTTCGTAATATTGCCTCCATTTTCCTCGGCATATAATATAGACTTGTATGCTTCTATGATCTTATTTTGTGCTTCGTTATATGTAGCTTGTGCATTTAAATGCGCAAAACTATTTGCTGAGATAAGAATAACTATAAAAGAAACAATCAGTATCTTAAATAAGTTTCTTTTAATATTCCTCAAGCTAGTCATATTGCAATCTGAAATTGTTAAAGATTTTTATCTTATTGCTCTCAATCCTAACCAAAATATATAGTCACTGTCATTTAATAGCGATTTGACTTCAGGAAATATTGCTGCAATTTTTGAATTCTGAATCTGTATCGCCATCTCTTTTCCTCTGTTAATAACCATAAATTTAAAGGATCTAATCTTATTGATTATTTTTTGTAAATTTTCAATCACAGCTAAGCTCTTGATTTTAAACTTCCTTAAAAAAATTAAGCAAGCCTTAAAGAAGGATTTCTCAATTGAATCGAGGAGGATCCAACTTTTCCTTCTCAAACTCTGCTTATAAATATTGACTAAATCAAAGTAGTCCAAATTCATGATATTTTAGAATTAAAGCCAAACCTTAAAAACTTATTGTTGATAGTTTTTAAATTCATTATCTTTATATATATTTATTTATGTGTTGATTAATTGAAAGATTTAATTTAATGCATATTTAACTTTTCAAATCCTTTCTAAAAAAGTAAATTGATATTACTAAAACTAAAAGTGAAATTCCTGCACTGAACAAAGAAGAGAAATTGAAGTTGAAGCTTAAGCTCATCAAAACAATGAAAGAAATCAGCAAGGAAAGAAGTGCTAAGAGAAAAATGAACAAAAATATTCTAAAGGTCTTTCTATGAATCATAAGATTATAATTTCTTGGATAATTTTATTTTCGTCTTTAGAATAGCAGCGCCAAATTTCAGCTTAGAATAGTTTTGAATAGTTATTTTAAGTTTAAAAATATTTTGATTATTGTGCGTGAAGATTTTTTAAAGAAAAGAGCCAAGGAATTTTATCTATCTGCAAAAAGAAATTTCGAAGAAGGTTTCTATAATTTGAGCGTTTTTAATGCAGAGCAAGCTTGTCAACTATTCTTAAAATATTTATTGTATTTGAAAGCAGGCGATTATCCAAAAACACATTTATTAACGGTGCTTATGAAAGAGCTTAGCAAAGCCTATAGAAAAGAGGAAATAGAAAAATTCATCGAGGAAAGAAGTATTGAGCTCCAAGCATTAGAAAGTGCTTATTTAAGTTCTAGATATTTAGGAAAAGAATACGATAAAAACGAAGCTAAAGCATTAATCTTATTTTCTGAAAAATTGATAAGTTTTTTAGAGAACATTTCAAATGAAAAGTTTTTATGAAATAATTTTGGAGGAAGCAAAACTGAGAAAGAAATATCTAGATAACTATATGTTCTATGCTAAAATGATAAAAGAAAAAGCAAAGGAATTGTTAAACGATGCAGAAGTTTATGTTTTTGGCTCCGTTGTAAGAGGAGATTATGATCCTATGAGCGATATAGATATTATGATCGTTTCTGAAAAAATTACAGATAATGTTATTGAACAAGCTAAAATTAAGGCGAAGATTTTAAAAGATTTTGAAAAAGGGATTTTTCAAATCCATTTAGTTAAGCCTTTAGAATACGAGAATTGGTATAAAAAATTCATTAAAAACGACATTATAAAAGTTTAAAAACTGATCGCTTTAAATTTGCTATCTTACTTTTTTATAAATAATAATCTCTATCAAAACTGACCTATACAAGTCCTAAAGGACGAGCGTTCTTTTTAATTGATGTAGAGACCTTATGACTTCAATTTTCTCTTAAAATAAAGCTTTTTCTGAATTTAGTTACCTCTTTTTCTAACTCATTGGCTTCTTCCTCTGATATTGCTCCAAACATTTCCCATAGAATTTCTTTGTTGCCTTTCTTATTAGATACATAAAATTCAATTAGTTCATCTATTGTCTTGCTAAAAGACCTTCCCTTTTTCAATTTAGAAAGCTTTTCATATACTTCTTCTGAAATAGTTATTACTTTTGGCATAAATACATAATGCATATGTTTATTTAAAATCTTGTAGACCAATTTTAATATGCATATAAAGATTTAATTAAAATTGATTACTATGCATAGGAAAAGATATACATTTCACATAATTTACAGTTGAAGCTCTTGGCTTCTTCTTAACACAAACATTTTTGGTTTCAATGAAGTCTTTAATCTCACTAGGAATGTATTTATTTATTTTAGCATTTAATCACATTCTAATTTCCTTTTCTAACCATTTTATTTTCCTTTCTTAATGTTTCCAAAACAAATTCCTGACCTCCTCCTCGCCCTTTAGGGCGAGGCTTTCTCGTTTTGTAAGATGAATTTATACAACCAAAGAAATCATTAGACACCCAAAAACTCTAAAAAAGAAAATTATTTTCAGAAAGTCTAGATTTTTATATACTAACTGCAAATAAAAGTTATGTATGAAATAATAATTTTGGAAAAATTTTCGAGCATGCCAGTTTTCTCTCTAGCTGACGTTTCTCAAATAACTAAAAGCAAAGCATATGCAAAATTCCTTCTTTCTTCTCTTCTGAAAAAAGGAAAAATTAAAAAAATAAAAAGAGACCTTTATACTTTGCACGAAGATGCTTTTTTAGTCGCTACTTTTATAGTAAGACCTAGCTACATTTCAAGCATTTCAGCTTTATCATTTTACGGAGATATTTCACAAATTCCAAACGAAATTTTTTGTTTTACTAACAAGCTTCCAAAAACTTTTCATTTCATTCAAACGATAAGATTTTTCCATACAAATTTTTTCTTTGGTTTTGAAGAAAAAGAATACAAAGGTTTTAAAGTTTCGATTGCACAGAGAGAGAAAGCAATAATAGACTCGATAGGAAAAGTTCCAATCTACGTTTTTGAAGAAGCTTTAGAAAAAATTAATGTAGAGAAAATTTTAGAATATGTGGAAAAAATTGGAAAAAGAAGCTTAACAAAGAGAATTGGCTACTTGCTTGAAAAGCAAGGATACGATGTTTATTCTGAATTGAGAAGTTTTATAGACAAAAAATTTGTTTTTCTCGACCCAATAGTAAAAGGAAAGAAGAAAAATGAAAAGTGGAGGGTGATAGTTTGATAGATAGCGAGTTCTTGCTAAAAGTTGCAAAAAACAAAGGATTAAAAAACAGAGAACATATTGAGAAAGATTATTTTCAAGATGTTTTACTTTATCATCTTTACAAAGAAATGAAAGCCTCGCCATTCATGGTGGGGATGAATAGGCTTAAATAATTATTTTCTAAAATTGATCAATGACTAGGA
>AQVQ01000001.1 GCA_000375685.1 crenarchaeote SCGC AAA261-N23 | reverse complement strand
AAAGCGAAAATTATTAGAATTATATAATAGGGAATAATTGGTACTAGGAATACTGAGCTCCCCTGTGTTGAATTGGTCTGTGTTGTATTTGTGATTGTAGTTGAGATAACGTTCGTATATTTAGGCGGACTCGAATTTCCATGGCTGCTATAATTTATTTCAATTGAAGATAGATTTATTACGATGAATGAAAATAAGATGATGGATGAAATCAAGATAATCTTTGAAAGCTTTTTCACAATTGAAATTTATTCTTCCTTGAATTTATTCTTAATTTGTTTTAAAAAATTAGAATTAAAAGCCTTTAATTTCTTAATATTTTAAATGCCCAAAATATTAGGGGATCTTCCAAAAAATTTTAAGCTAATGGTTTTAAACACTAGCATTTCTAGATTTGGTGACTCTTACTTTGGTATTGTGATTACTTGGATAACTTTGCTGATAACAAGTTCTTCTTTTTATTTAGGCATCGTATCATCCATGGGGTTAATTGCCTATTTTTTAAGCATCGTTGTTAGCGCAATCGTGGATAAAACAAGAAAGAAGAAAGTAACCGCCTATACTGCAAATATTTTCAAAATGATGATACCAAGTCTTGTTATATTAAGCATATATGCTAATAATACGATAATCGATGTATTTTTACTAGCTTTGGCCACTTTTTTAAGTTCAATCGCTTCTGATTTTCTCAGCGCAATAAGGGCTTCATGGGTTAAAATCTTCTTAACAAGTGAAAGTATGTATAAAAAAGGCGTATCATTAGTTATATATTCCCAAACTATTTTTCAAGCAATAGGATATGGACTATCGAGTTTTTTACTAACTTATAGTCCCGTATTCCCAAATTTATTACTTGTTATTATCTTTGGTTTAGGATTAATACCTTTGATGTTGATAAAATATGATGAGTCATCTTTATTTATAAAGGAACAAAGTTTGACTTCTGCTATAATTGAAACTATGCGATTCATAATAAGTGAAAGGACACTTTTCCAAGTCTTATCATTCATTCTGATTTATGACGTAATCTTCGAAATGGCACCTGTATTGTATGCAACTTTAGTTTATTTCAAAGGTCTCAGTTCAGTTTATTTAGGCAGTTTCTTTATATCGCAAATCTTAGGCTTAGCAACAGGAGGATTTGTTCTAGGCATGATTAAAGGTAAAGTTGGAAGAATTTCTTTGTTTTCTATGATAGGGATAGGAATTTCCTTTCTTACTTTGCCCATTATGCCATTATTTATATTATCCTACATTTCTTCTTTCTTTGCCGGATTTTTCTTCGGCTTTCTTTCATCTATAACATTAACTTTGATCACAAAACTTTCTCCTACTGAAATGCTTGCAAGAGTTCAAGGATTCATGAGTTCTTTTATATTGGCAATAGGTTTTGTTGGAAGGCTTGCTGCAGGAATAATTTCAGGCTCTTTCGGTGCTGACACAAGTTTCATGATATTAGGTACAATGTTTTTCGCATTTTCTCCTTTGGCTTTACTTTTTAAAGGAATGGGCAAACAGGAAATCTAATGCACAGTTAACATCTTAAGAATTGGTAAAGTAGCAATTGCATAAATTGCCAAGAATATCCATGCGTAGAAGAATGAAAAATTATCTGCTATAAAAGAAAAGACATAAGGAATCAAGGAGCCTATTGCTATTTGAAATGAGTTCAATATTCCTAAAGCCAATGGTATCAATTCGTTTGGTATACTATTGTCTAATGAAGGTACAGCGTACATTATTGAAAAGACTCCTGCAGAAATTGCTCCGATTAAAAATGAATTAAATATCGCTAAATAATAGCCTGAGAAAGGAACGATAATAAAATCTATAGCCATAGCTGATGTTAATAGGATTAATATTGTTCTTCTTTTCTTTAGAATATCTGAAACAAAACCGAATAAAGGCCCACCTAATATTCCCGCTATCAAAATTGCCGAGGAGATTATACCTGCTATGCTTGATTCTAAATTTAACTCTTTAACTACGTATGCATCATAAAACTGTGAGGCTGTAAAGTACGCCCCCCAAAAACCAGCACAACCGAACGCTATTCCCAAAACATTCTTATTTTTAAATATATGTGAAACTCTAAAATTGGATCCTGGCTTATCATTGGGAAGTACAATATGGTTCTCAATGGTAATTAAAAGAGCAACAATGCCTGCAATAACTAACGAAAATCTCCATCCAACAACTGAAGCCACTAGATACCATGTTGCTATAGCAAATCCAGCTCCTAAGTTAAAGGCTGCACTATATAAACCAAGTGCGAATCCTTGTCTTTCTCTAGGGAAAATTATTCTAAGGAGTTTAATAACCGGTGCAAAATAAAGTCCAGCTCCTACGCCTACTAAAAATCTAAAAATTAGTAAAGAATAGAAATCCCAAGAAAATCCTGAAAGAATTGTAGCTATGGACAAAATATACATTCCAGCCATAGCTGTATTTTTTGCCCCAATTTTATTAGCTATATACCCAGAAGGTATGTTCATTAAAGCTGCACCTAATAGAAATGCAGTATGTATTAATCCAGATTGTTCAAATTTTATAAAGAAAGTATTAACAATCAGTATCACAATAGGAGATACATTGTACCAGTTCAAACCATAGATAGCTCTTGAAGAAATTATCGATATACTGTTACGGAATAATTCTTTGTCCATTTTTAAACTTATATTTACAACAACTTAAAAGGAAAAAAATTCGATTTAACATAAAATATATAAACATAATACAGTCTTCTATTAGTAATGGAATTAGTTGCACAGGGTTTGACAAAAATTTTTGGAAACTTTAAGGCTCTTGATAACGTTGATTTTAATATTGAAGGTAAAGGTTGCTATGGCTACCTTGGACCAAACGGTGCTGGTAAGACAACGACGATGAAAATATTTACCAATTTGCTAAGACCTACTAAAGGGAAGGCTTTAATAAACGGTATTGATGTTAATAAAGAGCCGGTTAAAGCTTTGAGATATGTTAATGCTTTAATTGAAGATCCTGAACCTTATTCATACATGCAAGTAGAAGAATTCATCAAATTTGCTTGCAAGTTAAGAGGAACCCAAATAGATAGTAAAACTTTGCTTGATCTCTCCGAAAAGCTAAAACTTCCTCCACTTAATTCAAAGTGTGCAAAACTATCTAAAGGTCAAAAAAGAAGAGTGTATTTAGCAGGACTACTTGCTCAAAATAGTGATATATATATTCTTGATGAACCTACTGCAGGCTTGGATCCTGAAGAATCAATAATTATAAGGAACATTTTGGCTGAAATGAAGAAAGAAAAGTTGATATTTTTATCTTCTCATCTTCTTTATGAAGTAACACAGGTATGTGATTACGTTCTCTTCTTGAATAAAGGAAGAATAATTGAAAAAGGCTATGTTAGTGAAATATCCTCAAAGTTTACTTCAAAATCTTTAAGAGTAGAATTTTCTAAGCCAGTAGATGAACAAGTAATTCGTTCGCTTATTGATTCCCAATTGATAACACAGTATAAAAAGGAAAATGATTTTTCATATATTCTACAATATGATGGCAAAGATGAAACTAGAAGAAGCATAATTCAAATTCTTACTAAATATGAGCTTAGAAGCTTTTTCGATAGCACCTTAGGATTGGAAGAAGCCTATCTTAAATTAATAAGGGAAGAACAATGAGCTTCTCTGCATTATTAATTTCTAATTTGAAATTTTATTTTCAAACTAAACGCTTCATAATAATACTTCCACTTTATTTGGTGATTTCCATAATATTTCCTATCTTAGTTCTAAATGGAAATATTCCAAAACCAGTCGATGTATATTCATTTACCTACCAAGGGCTTGGTAACTTTGCAGCAGCATCTGCTTTAGTTTGTGCCCTTTTTGCTGGAGATGCAATTTCAAGGGACTTTAGCAGAGAAGGCTTTTTTACTTTGACACAACCTGTAGAGAGGTATAAAATAATGTTTAGCAGGTTTTTAGCTGCAATAATTGTTGCCTTAGTTACGATAATGTTATCCTATTTTGTACCCTACGTAATTTTTAGCCAATTATTATATTCTACTGTTGTACCAACTCTTTGGCAGATAGCAGGTATCGCAGTATTGTATAATATTTCATTAATAGCTTTTGCGATGCTTTTTAGTTCTGTATTCAGAAGTTCAACAGTAAGCATTATTTTAACTGTATTAGCATTATGGCTTATTATGCCCGCAATTGTTGGTATACTTCAATTCTTAGGTATTGAGCCTTGGTTTTTAATAAGTTATGCAGGAGATTCGATAAATTCTCTAGCTCTTCAAAATTATCCGCCACATATTAGCACTTTAAGTTCTCCAACAGTAAAAATAACAGTTTTTACACCCTATGTATGGGAGTCGGTAGCCATAATGGTTGGATACCTTATATTCTCATTATTAATAGCTTATATTATTTATTCAAGGAGAGAACTAAAAGTAATCTAATTTAGCTTTCTAATTAGTTACACAAATGAAAGCCTCGTGAGCAATAAGAACGTCAGTATACATAATTTAGGCATTCCAAACTGATTTATCTATAGCAAATTCGCATATATCCACACAATATTCTATTATTCTTTTGAAACTATCCAAAATTACCCTCAATGAGACCATTAATGTTTGTTCCAATTCGTAACCAAAAATCGACTTTTCGAAATCTATAATCCTATTTAAGTTATCATAGCAATAATTTATTGTTTCGTTTGCTATGAATTTATTTTTATTAAAGAAAGCTTCTATTGCTTTTTTTAAAATTACTTTTGAAGTTTCAGTTAATTCATATAGGATTTTTAAAATATTTTCATCCAATTTATTATATGTAGTATTTAACTCGTCTGAAATGTTTTGGATGTGGTCAGCTATTCTTTCTAAAGTCTTTCCGTTAAGTCTGTACTCTATAAGCTCTGATCTTCTTGATATTCCAAGGTCAGGCATTAGGTAAATGTTGCTTAGAGCTATATTTATTTGCCTAGTGATTAAGTTGTAGAATCTATCGACTTCATCATCAAGCTTTGAAATTTTTGGAAAAAGATTAACCTTCTCCTTAATTGCAGAACTTAAATTTTCCAACATCAAGTATACGATGCTATACAATCTGTTAAACGCTTTATCCAAATACATTTCAAACATGGAGAAAACTTGAATTAATAGACTATCTATGTTCTCTTCAAGAAATTCAATTCCTACAAGTCTATTCCTTAAAACTTCTTTTAACTTATCTTTGTATTCAATGGATCTTTTACCGAATTTTAAATTAATCTTATTGTAACCTACTAAGTAGCATGCAATACATTCTCTAATCATTGAATCGAAATCTTTGTACTCTTCTAAATTTAGACTAATAACTTTATCCTCCTTTTCCTTCATTTCTTTCCAGACATATATTGCTAAGGATGAGTCCTCTTGCTCTATTACTACAATTTTGTCCTGCGGTTTCAAATTGTTACTTTTTACCCATTCTTTGGGTAAGGAAACTATAAACGTTCCTCTTCCTGTTACCTGTACATTTCTAATTTCTTTCATTATTAATACAATATTTTTAGTTATCTATAAATAGATTATGAACTAGAATATATACCGTATTTATTTTTGGTCAGATTTTCTTATTTTAAAATCTAAAAGAAAGGAAATAAATACACGATAGTATATTAAAAGATTTTGATAAATGACAAATCCTATAGCTGTTAGATTCTGTGGTGCAGCAGGAGATGGTATTGAATCAATTGGAAGTATAATGGTAAGAACTTTTGCAAGATCTGGTTTGCATGTATATGCTTATAGAAACTATCAATCTGTGATAAGAGGAGGACATGTTTGGTATCAAGTAAGAGCGCATAATAAGAAACTAACTTCCTTTGGAGATTACTACGATATAATGGTCACTACAAATAAAGATGGTATCGTTTATGATTCAGCTCAACTTAGAGAGGGCGGTATAATAATTTATGATGCAAATAAGGTAAAGTTTGATCCTTCAGAAGTAGGTAAAAAGTTCATAGATTTGAATATTCCTTTGGCAGAGATTGCTCAACTTTATTCAAGAATAGCTGCAATGCAAAACGTTGTTGCTTATGGTGCGATTGCTTACATCCTTGATTTAGATTTCAATATATTAAAAGAAGTATTAGAGTATGAATTTGGAGATAAAGGAAGGGAAATAGTTGAGCAGAATATTGCTGCTGCAAGAAAAGGTTATGAATATGCTAGCGAAGTTTACAAAAATGTAAGAATAAAAATAGAGAAGGGTCCTAGAAGAAGAATGTTTTTAAACGGCACAAGTGCGATAGCTTTTGGCGGTTATGTTGCTGGATGTAAGTTTTATGCAGCTTATCCAATGACTCCTTCTTCTCCAATTCTACATTGGTTTGCTGAGCATACAAAGAAAGCAGGAATGATAGTTTTACAACCTGAAGATGAAATTGCGGTAATAAACATGGCAATCGGTGCTTCGTTTGCAGGTGTTAGAAGTATGGTTGCAACATCAGGTGGCGGTTTTGCTTTGATGTCGGAAGCTGTGGGTTTAGCTGGAATGACGGAAACACCTTTAGTTATAGTTGAAGGACAAAGAGGCGGACCTTCTACAGGTTTGCCAACAAACACTGAACAAGGAGATGTAAGGCAAGTCTTAGGTGCTGGCCAGAGTGATTATCCAAAAGTCGTTATTGCTCCTAGAGATATAGAAGAACTATTCTATTCAACTATAGAGGCATTCAATCTTGCAGAAAAATATCAAATTCCTGTCATAATCGTTTCAGATCTTTATATGAACGAATCAGCAACAACTTTGGAAAATGAATTTGATATAGAAAACATAAAAATAGATAGGGGCTGGATAGTAAAGGAAGGAGAAATAAAGGATTATAAAAGATTTCTTATCACAGAAAATGGTGTATCTCCAAGAGCCTTGCCAGGAATGAAGGGTTACAACTTTGTTGCTGCAAGCGACGAACACGATGAAAAAGGTCATTTAGTAAGCGATGTATTAGCAGGATTACCTTATATGCTAAAAATAAGGAAAGCTATGATGGAAAAGAGAATGAGGAAAGAGCAATACATTTTAAAGGAGCTTGAACCTCCTACATTATACGGTCCTCAAAATGCAGATATAACAATCGTAAGTTGGGGATCAACAAGAGGAGCTGTAAGAGAAGCTCTACAAATACTTGAAAATGAAGGCATAATTGCAAATTCACTTGAAATCAAGTACTTACATCCCTTCCAAGGAAAGGAAATAAAAGAAATTCTTGAAAAAGCTAAAGAAATTTTGTTAGTTGAAAACAACTACAGCGGACAAGTAGGAGGTTTAATAGCGCAGCATACAGGTATTTTTATCAAAAATAAGCTCTTGAAGTATGACGGAATGCCCATTATGCCTTTAGAAATTGTAAACAAGGCTAAAGAAGTTCTTAATTTAAAAAGTTATGAGGTGATTAGATAATGGAATCCGTACTCAAAATTTATAAGGGAGAAGTTCAACCTGATTGGTGTCCAGGTTGCGGAGATTTTGCAGTATTGAACGCAATTCAAAGAGCCCTATACGAGCTAAACTTGGATCCTAAGGATGTTTTGATTGTTTCAGGAATTGGTTGTTCCTCAAATCTTCCAGGCTTTATTTCCACCTATGGTTTCCATGGGATACATGGAAGAGCAATTCCTGTAGCAACAGGAGCAAAACTTGCAAATCCTGAATTGACTGTAATTGTAACGGTAGGAGATGGGGATTGCTACGGAATAGGCATGGGGCATTTCATTCATGCTATGAGAAGAAATCCTGATATCACAGTAATAGTCATGAATAACCAAGTTTACGGTTTAACCACAGGTCAAGCATCACCTACTAGCATGAAGAAGCATGTTACTAAATCTACTCCTTTCGGAGTAATTGATGATCCTATTAATCCTATAGCATTGGCAATTGCTGGAGGGGCAACATATGTTTCTCGAGGTTTCTCTGGAGATCCTATTCACTTAGCACAGCTTATAAAGAATGGTATTTTACATAAAGGATTCGCTTTAGTAGATGTATTTAGTCCTTGTGTCACTTTCAACAAGCTCAACACATATGAATGGTTTAGAAAGAGGATATATAAGCTTGAAAGCATTGGCCACGATCCAACAAACTTTGAATTAGCGATCAAGAGAGCCTATGAATTTGGAGATAAAATACCTATAGGGCTGTTTTATAAAGCTGAAAAGCCTTCTTATGAGGAATACTTTGAAGATATTTATAAAGGAAAGCCATTGGTCTATCATGATTTCCCAAACAAAGAACAAATTAAAGAGATTATGAAAGAGTTTTACTAAACTTATAGGATTCGTATTCGCTTAAAAAGATACCAAGGATAACCAAAGCTGAGCCAAGTATTCTTAAACTATTTGGAATTTGGAAGAATATTAAGAATGTAAATATATAAGCAAAAACTGGAACAAGTAAAGAAAATAGACTTGTATTTATTGTTCCTATTATATCTATAGATTTAAACCAAAGGGCCCACCCTGTAGCTTGTACAAGCAACCCTATTAGAATTGCTAAAGCTATTGCAAAAATGGAAGGAATAAAATAATAATCAATGGGTAACAAAGGTAAAACAAAAAATGCCGAAAAGAAGGCCATAGCTGAATTAAGCGCTAGAAGATTTTGATTGTAAAAGTTTCTCCTGTAATATATTGTTCCAACGGCCCAGGTAAATCCAGCTATCAGTATTAAAATCACTCCTAAATCAATTTCGTAACTTCCTACACCGATAATTAATCCTAAGAGAGCCAATGCTGTTCCTATCTTTTGTAGAATTGAAATTTTCTGCTTTAAATAAAGATATGAAATCAATAAAACGAATAGAGGTTGCGAATACAGTATAACAGATGCAAAGGCCGGATCAGATGTTATAGCTAAGCCTATGTTAAGCAAGGTAATAACTATTCCTATGTTTAGAAGTGAGTTGATAAAAACTTTGAAACTTAGCAAAATCTTTCTTGAAACTAGTAATAATGCAGCTCCACCTATTAAAAATCTAATTAAAGAAAGAATCATTGGTGACATAAAAAATAGCACGATTTTCGATAAAGGGAATGCTAAGCCCCATACTATAGCTGTAGTAAAAATTGGGAGATATTTCTTTAAACTCATTTAATTTTAAAAAAATAAGAATAGAATTTAAATTAATGGTAAATTTCACAACTGGAGAGATAAAGTTTATCGAGGATAATGAGCTTTGCAGGCTTGCTACTTCAGATTCAAAAAATACTCCACATGTAGTACCTGTAAACTACATTTTCAGAAATGGCTTCTTCTACATCTTCGCTGACTATGAAACAAAGAAAATAAAGAACATAAAAGAGAATCCCAAGGTTGCTTTATTGATAGATGTTTATAGAACTCCTAAAAATAAGGCTGTGTTAATAATAGGGAAAGCTGATATATTGGAAAGAGGTGAAGAATACAGACAAATATACAATTTATTCTATAAAAAATTTGGCTGGGTAAGAGCAGATCCTTGGAATGAAGGAGAAGCTCCCTTGATAAAAGTTATCCCTGAGAAGAAAGTAAGTTGGGGTATATAATCTTTGGTTATTTATTTTGATTCCAAAAGGATTCTTAAACATATTACATAAATGAAAGCCTCGTCTTCTAGGGCGGGATGAAAAGGCTAAAATAATTAAAATTTAAATTTCTCTTAGGAAACTCAATGACGCTCCTCCTAAGCTCGATAGAGGGCTTTATGGGACTTAAGGAGGAGCATTCAGTATTGCAATTATTGAATGAAGGATTCTTATTAGAATCCAGATTTTGGGCTGGCAGCCCTTTATATGAAGGTTTATTTTAACCAGATAAAATGGGGGAAGCTCTGATCCTCCCGACTGTCCAGCAAATGCGAGATGTAGCCACGA
Organism: crenarchaeote SCGC AAA261-N23; assembly: GCA_000375685.1. Taxonomy (GTDB): domain Archaea; phylum Thermoproteota; class Thermoprotei; order Gearchaeales; family Gearchaeaceae; genus AAA261-N23. The sequence continues at coordinate 33,931 of AQVQ01000001.1, read as the reverse complement.
ATCAATGCTGGAAACCAATGAACTTCTCTAAAAGGGAACCCTCAACCTTCTAGGGTGAGGAGGAGGTCAGTGGAAGACGATGTGAAGTTATTTATTCGACAAAATAATTGAATTTAAATAATTAGTTTATGTGTTTTCAAGCTAATATTAATTTTGCAGCCAATAAAAATAGTTGATTGTATAAAAAATACGAATAAATCTATTATTCATATCCCTTAATCTTAGGATTTATTCTTGATAGAAAAATTATAGAAGCAACATAAAAAGGAATTGATGCAATGAATATAGCTAATGGATGGACTGTTGTATAAATAATGCCTGAGACAGCTTGTACAGGAGTAGATATAATTAAAGGGAACACACTAAAAACAGCCATTAATCTTCCTCTTAAATTCCTGGGTATTAAGTTTCCTTGTAAACTTTGAATCGTAGGTGTTAAAACCGCACCGCTTATGCCGCCTATAACACTCCAAGCAATCAAGTCATTCATTCCGTTCGCAGATACAAAAAATATCATGCTAATCGGTGAGGTCAATGCAGCGAGTATTGCTGCTTTCTTTATTCCAATTCTATCTATTAAGTAAATTGAAGGCAATACAAGCACTATGGTAATTAAAGAGCTTATTCCTATGAGTATTCCATACAATATCGGCGGTAAATTTGCTTCATTAATCAAATATAGTGCTAAGTAAATCGTTGTTAAGCTTGTTGCTATGCTTGATAAGAATGAATATATAACTAGATTTTTTGCATTGTAATCGATCATTTTAAGGGCCTGCAAATTATCCTTAAAAACATAAACAACGTGTGAAATTAAATTCCTATTTGCATCATTATTCTCTTTGTTTACGAAAGTCTCTTTAAGCTTAATGGCTCTGTATGTAACTCCTGCAATACCTGTAATTGTTGTAATTAGATATCCGATCTTTAGTCCATAGTCGGCTCCAAATCTTTCTATAAGTAGTCCTCCTACGGTCGGTAGAAAAATTGAAGGGATCGTTGTTACGATAAGGAAATAAGCAAAACCTATGTGTCTTTTATTAGGTTCCATTGAATCATTTAGAGTAGCATTGAAAGCTGGAACATATATTCCAGAAATTGCCCCTATTATAATGGGTATAAAAAGCCAAAGCCAATCTTTGACAAGAAAATAAAATAAGTTATTGATTACTGCTACGAAACTGAAAATCACTATGACTTTTCTTCTACCCCATTTATCCGCTATGTATCCTCCCAAAAGATACATAAAAGCTGTTATTATGCTGCTCAGTGCATTGGCAAATCCTATAAGCTGTGTTGGCATCCCAACCGCATAGAAATAAATGGATTGGAAAGGTGTAACGATAGCTCCTCCTATGCTCCATATAGCAGCAGATAAAGCTAATACCCAAGCATTACCAGGAAGATAAAATTTGTAAAATTTGGTGATCTTAATTTGCATGACTTTAAAATATTCTTTTTGTATCTTATAAGATTAATTAAGAAAATTTTATATATATGCGTCAAAATACTTAGACAATGAGTTTTAAAGAAGGTTTTTTAATGTTTTTGGCATAAAAATCTACTATAAAATATTTTATGCAAAAGATGCATATACAAGTTTAATAACTTTACATCAATTGAAAGCCTCGCCTTTTAAGGGCTTGGATGAATAGACTTAAGTAATTATTTTCTAAAGTTTCTCAATGACTAGGAGGAATAATGCGATAAGAGCTACTGTTTCAATGAATATCGCAATATCAGAATCCCTCCTAGTCTTTTCCAAAGACTATTTAGAAGCTTTAAGATATGTTCTTTATTGGTTAAAAGAAAAAAGAATAATCCAAACAAAAACAATGTAATAAGCATTGTTTATAAAGAACTATATAATAAACTCAAGAGTTTCAATCTTCCTTCAAAAATAGCTGAAGATTGTTATAGAAATGCATTATCAGTATACAGCGGTTATGAAAATGATAGAGATGTAATAGCAATAGAAAACTTAAATGGGAGAGGTTCTCTAAGTCTCTCGACTGCCCCTCATATGCGATATGTAGCTCCAAATCAATTGAGAGCACTCTCGTAATTCATAGCGAGAAGAAGTCAGGATGAAGTAACGCCAAGGGTAGCAAAGGTAATTCACAACAGAATAAAGGATTCTAAACTTGCTTTCAATCCTCTTCTGGGTTTAAGAAAAAATAAAAAATTTAAGATATAAAAAAATTATTTCTTAGTTTCTTGTTTCTTACCTTTTTTACCTTTCTTTTCTTCTTTTCCTTCTTCCTTCTTTTCTTCTTTCTTTTCGCTCATATTTCCTATATATAATAGTAATAAAGGGGTTATATCTTTTTTACTTTAATTATATATTGACTATTTCTTTTATCGAAAGTTGATTTTTCTTTAGAATCTTCCTTTTGTTTATCATATACTGTTCTTTATAATCTCTTTTACTTTCTCAGAGAAAGTTTTTATTTGTTCAGATTTATTCTTTGAAGAAGGCCAAAATATGAAAGTATTCATTTTAAGATCTTTGTAAATCTTAATAATAAATTCAGCCCATTCTTCATGATTAGCAAAAAGCAAATTGTTTTTATCTATCTGAATTCCTGTTCTTTCTTCTGTTATTACACCAGCTATGTTATAGATTTTGATAAGACTGTTAACATCTCTTCCGTATTTTTTGCAAGATTCTTCAAGAATTTTTATTTTATCTTTTAATTCATCAGGTAAGAAATAAAACATTGAAATTGACCAACCATCACCCAATTTCCCTGTAAGATCAAGCATTCTAGGCCCATTCGCTCCAATTATAATCTTTATATCATGAAAAGGTTTTGGACCAGGGTATGCATTTTTTAAAAAATAATATTTCCCATTATAACTTACTATTTTTGTTTTTGCACCAACACCCCAGAGCATTTTTATAACATTTATTCCCTCTTCCAACGCTTCTATTCCTTCCTTTGTACTTCTTTTTGGTCCTCCATAAGCTTCAATTGCATCACGATTAGCACCCGCTCCTATTCCAAGTTCTATTCTTCCCTTCGTAAGTATATCCAGTGATGCAAAAGATTTAGCAATTATTTGTGGTGTTCTTAAAGGGAGATTTGCTACATTTGTCATGAAAGAAACCTTGCTTGTTAAGGAGGCTAAAAAAGAGATTAAAGTCCATGTATCAAAGAAAAATCCAATGTAAGGATGATCCTGTATTCCTATGATATCAATGGAATTTGAATCAGCAATCTTTGCTGCTTTAAGAATTTCTTCTAATTCAATTATGTTGGGATTTATATTAACGCCTAAATTTATTCTATGCGGATCTAAAACCATACTCTTAGTTAATTTACAAAAAATTAAAATTTCAGAAGAATCACATAAAGTAGTTTTCTAAATCCAATTAACTAATTTTTGTAATTTCAAGTTTAATATTAGCTTTGCTTTTTGAAAAAAGGACATAGACTAATAGACCCCAGCCCGTTTGCATGCGGAAAAACCATGCTTAACCCCAGATTTATAAACCCCAAAACCCATTTTTAGCTCAGCCATGAGCGGTTGGGATATAGTACCCGAACCGAAGCAATTCCCAGGATTCCTGAGATTTCAGGAGGGCGAAAACATACTAGAAATATTTAAGGATACAGAAATAAGAACAGTTAAACTATTAAATTCAAACTCCAGTTTGTCTAAAATAAATTTACAATGTATTTTAAAAACAAAACCATTGACCTTTTTTGAATTGGATTGTCAAAATGGATTCGCCCTGGCGCTAAATCTATTGTGGATACTCAAAACTTTTATAGCAATTATTTTATCACTACAATCAGATGCATATTCAAAATAGTATCCAAAGCATGAATACCTTTAAAAAAATTGTTAAACTGATTAATAAAGGACTTGGCGAAAAAGGATTAGATTCTTCAATGAAGAACCTTTATAGTAAAAACATAATGTTTTCATGGGTGATTATTTTATGGTAAAAATCATACATACTGCTGATCTACATCTTGGAATAGGTTCATATGAGCTCTACGAAAGTTCATATTTAATTCAGCAAAGATTCAATGATTTCGTTAGCAATTTTAATTTTATAAAAGAATACGCAATAAGTTCAAATGTCGACTTTTTTATAATTGCAGGAGATGTATTTCATCATCCAAGACCTGCTGTACAGGCTTACAATGAATTTTCAAGAATTATTGGTGATTTATTAAAGAATAATATAAATGTAATTGTCGTTCTTGGAAATCATGATACTTTCAAAACTAGGGAAATGCTTAGTTACATTAAAAGCTTTGAAAATGTGAATTTGAATAATTTCTATCTTTTTGATGAAGCTTCAATGATTAGCCTAAAATCTAAAGATTCAAATGAAAAAGTTAATTTCATTGGTATACCTTATCCTCATTTTCAATCTACTTTAAGATACGATGAGTTCGTTCAAGTTATTGAGAGAAAAATAAATGATCTTATTCAAAAGAGCGAAGCTGATTATAACGTAATAGTTGGTCATCTATACGTTGAGGGAGGAAAATTAGGTTCGGAGCAAAGAGTAGCTTCATTGAAAGATTATCCAATTCCCAAGAATGTTTTTGAAAAGGAAAACATCGATCTTGTTTGCCTAGGGCATTTACATATGCCCCAAAAGCTTGGAGATAAAATTTACTATGCCGGTTCAATTGAAAGAATAGATTTTGGCGAAGAAAATGAAGAAAAATCTTTCTTTGAGATAAATTTGGGTAGCAAAATAAACGTAAATCAAATAAAGTTAAAACTCAGGCCCATGAAGACAATTTATATTGAAAAAGATTCGCTGGTGTCTTCGCTTGACTTAACACAATCTTTAATAAAATTTCTTAATGAACAAAAAATTGAAGAAGGTTCATTATTAAGAATAAGAATAAAGGGTTATGGAATTATCAAAAGTATTTCAAGAAAGTCAATTGAAGATTATTTATACGAAAAAAGGAAGGTTCTTGCATTCAAGATTGAAGAAATAAAAGAAGAGTTTAAAGAGAAAGAAATTGAATTTAAAGTTTCATCAAACATAAGAGAAATGCTTGAGCAATACATATATACAAAATATAAAAAAGAGCCAAAGGAAGTTCTGGAAAAAGTTAAGGAATATTCCTTTAAAATTATTGAAGAGATGTCCTCCTATGAAGCTCAGTGAAATTACTATTCATAGTATTACACTTGAAAATTTTGCAAGCTACAGAAAGTTAACATTTGATCTCGATAAATTAGGTCATCTTGTTAACATTTATGGTGCTACTGGAAGTGGTAAAACAACTCTAATAGTTGATTCAATAACATTTTGCTTGTTTGGAAACGCTTACAATATGGATAGGCAAGGAACAACAAAGCTCGTCATAAACCCTATGTTTAGTGAAGCAAAGTGCGAGCTGGAATTTTCAGTATCCGGAAAGAGATATAAGATTTCAAGAATAGTTTACAAAGACGCACCTGCAAACGCGATTCTTTATGAAGAAAAAGATGGCAATTTAATTAAGAAAGCTGTATCTGTTAAAGAGGTTGATAAAATAATAAATTCTATGATCAATTTCGATTATACTACCTTCTTAAATTCAATAATGGTTAGACAAGGAGATGTGATGCGATTTCTAGAAGCAAGTCCTAAGGAAAGAAGAGAAATATTGCTTAAAGCTTTCAACCTTGATTTTTCAAAGCACTTGGAAAAAGCAAAGGAATTAAGAAATGAGCTTAGTGATGAAATTAAAAATATTAAAGAAAATATAGAAGAGTTGAAAAAGGAAATTAGTAAAGAAGGAGAGATAAGGAAAGAACTTGAAGAAGCAAATCAGAATATTCAAGTAATAAAAGAGGAATTGGATAACTTTAATAAAAACCTAGGAGAACTTGAAAATGAAATAGAAAGTTTAACTAGAACAAAATCTATAATTGAGAACGAAGTCAAACAGTTAGAAATTATAAAAAAAGAAATAGAAGATTTAACTAAAGAAAAATTCAATTTAATTAAAGAAATAAATGATTATACCAAAAGATTACAAAATGAAAGCGAGTATAGAAAAGATTTAGAAAAATATAAATTAATTAGAGAAGATTTAAATAAAGTTAAAGCAATACTCAATGAAATCAATTTAAGGAGAAAGGAAGTTGAATTTCTTGAAAGAGAACTTCACAATCTTCAGAATGAACTAAATAAAAAGCAGAAATATAAAATCGATCTTGAAGAGGCTAAGAAGGCTAAAGATATTCTTGCTGAATATGAAAAGGAGATAAAAGAAATTCAAGATGAGATAGGAAGCAAAAATGAAGAAATTGCAATTATGAGGTCGCAAGAGGAAGAAATCAATAGAATTCTAGAAATTCTAAGAAGTGATACTTCTACTGTTTGCCCAGTTTGTAAAAGGGATCTGACGAAAGAACATAGACTTGTGCTAATTCAAGATTACGAAAGAAAAATTGAGGCTATTAGAAGTAAAAGAATAGCTGAAGAGAAGTTGCTTGAAGAAATCGAGAAAAAAGAAGAAGAACTAAATGTGCGAAAGAAAGAATATGAGAGAAAAGCAAGCTCAATAGAATTGTTAGAAAGCCTTGCAAGTAATGAAGAAGAATTAAGGGAGGAAATTAAAAATAAGCAAATTGACCTGAATAAATTGAAGGAAGAAATTCATAAACTAAATAGCGAAGATATATTGCAAAGGTATAAGCTTGAAGCTAGAAATATTGAGCAAGAAATTAGGAAATGTGATAATGAAATAATAAGAATAAGCAATGAACTAGCAAATATAAATGAATATAAAAAGATTTTGCCTGAGAGGGAAAAGAAGCTAAAAGAACTGGAAAAAAAGATTGATGAATTAAACAAGAAAGTTCAGGCTGAAAAAGATCTCAAACTACAACTAAACAAAATTGATTCTGAAATTCAAGAAAAGAACAGAATTAGAAAAAACTTACAGGAAAGGATCAGATACATGAATGAAGAAATTGGTGGATTGAATCAGAAAATAAAGTACGCAGATGAACAGCTTAAGTATATTGAAAAAAGTAAGAAAGAAGTTGAAGAAAAAGAAAGAGATTTGAATAACAAAAAAATTAATCTCCGTGCATATGAAATAATCTGCGAGGATATATTCAACGATAGAGGCTTTCCTTTGAAGCTTTTGAAAGATTACATTGAAAAACTGAATGATTACATCAATTCTTATTTTCTACCTAAGGTTAAGCCAGATATTTCTGTTGAAATTAAAACAGAGCAGGATAAAGTTGAAATAAATGTAGCTCAGAATGGGTATGTAAGAGAACTAGCTACTTATTCAGGAGGAGAAAAAACTATAATAGGATTAGCTTTCAGATTAGGCATAGCCAAGATTCTTTCATCTTCAAGACTAGGTATAGTTCCTAGATTGTTGATAATTGATGAAGGTTTCGGACCATTAAGCAAGGAGTTTAGAGAAGCTGTTCTTAAAGCTATACTTGAACTAAAAAGCGATTATGATAAGATTTTCATAATATCGCATGTTGAAGATATTCAAGATAATCCCATTTTTGATACAGTAATTAAAGTTTGGAAGGATGATAATAACTTTAGTCAAATTGAAATACTACGGTAAGTTTATTAGCATAAATAAATAATAATATTTTCAATGATTATTCATACACATCTTTACAAAATAATTCTCTTTTCATATCTGGCTATATTTCAATTATTCTAATCAAGGTTATTGAAATGAAAGCCTGCTCTTAAGAGCGGGGATGAAAAGATTAAATATCTGAGAATTTAAAAAATCTATATGAAATTCGGTGAAATCTTCCTAAGCTCGATAGAAGACTTTAGGAGACTAAGGAGGAGCATTCAGCATTCCAATTATTAAATTTAAATGAGGAGTTCTTTTTAAAATACAGATCTTGGTTAGCGACCCTTTAAATGGAAGGTTTATTTAAACTTGATAAGATGTGGAGAGTTCTAATCTAACTATAAGAATGCTAAACAAATGAGAGCTGTACTCCGAATCAATGTTGGGAACCATGAAATGCAATCAGATAGAATCGTTAATTAAATTTTAGAAAATCAGAAAATATAATGAACTTAGAAGAATTAAAAAAATCTTATTTTTCAATATCTCGTTAGATGAGAAGTTCATTAAGAATAATAGCACTATTTTTATATAATTCCTGTGTAGGAGTTTTTTTAACTTATGGATTATTCTATATTCCTCAATTCTCTTTGATTATAAGAAAAAACTACGGAACAGCTCAATATGGCACAATATTTGGCATTCTTCTAACCAGTTTTGGGATTGGAGCTTTTATAGGTCCGATTTTTGAAGGACTTTTGATTACTTATAATTTTGGTTATATTATAGGCTTTGTTTTTTCGTCATTATCTAGCATAATTGTAGGATTTCATATACTGAGATCAAGCTGATAATTGTATTAACTTTCAATTAGAAACGGTTGGCTTAGCTTTATCTATGGTTGACACTTTTTTATATACTTATTTACTGTTGCTAAGTTATCATTCAACATGGTAGGGTTAGAAAATAATCATCTCCACAATATTTACCAAATCCATTAATATCAAGAGCTGATCATCATTCATCTTAATAAATGGAACTGCTTACAACTATTGAAAGCCTTCATCATTTAGGGGAGAAGGTAAGAATCTAACTTTTAATTGAATTTAGTACAGTTTTATACTATAGAATTATTTGATGAATAATTAAATATAGAATATTTTTAAGAAACTAAGTTTTAATAAAAAATAAATCTTTCTTTAATAAAAGATCATTAAAATTTTTGTAAGTCTAATTTATTATCATACTTCTCAATAAAAACCAATTCTTCTAAAGGTTTCCTATTCTTTTTGCCTATAATCTTTCTCGGTGGATAACCAAATCCAATTACAACGGATGGTTTGAGATCATTTGGAATGTTAAAGTCTTTTTTAAGCTGGTCTTCTTTAAAACCGGTGAAGATGCAAGAAATGACCCCGTTTTCCCAAGCAACAAGCTGCATGTTCTGTGCAACTCTTCCTGCATCTATTAAATGGAAGTTATATTTTGGATTTGTAACGACTATAATTGCAAAATTAGCTTTAGCTACCCATTTTCCTGTTGTGCTGTCATCAGCAAGTTTTTTCAAGTTCTCTTTATCTTGAACTAAAATGAATCTCCAATGTTGCGAATTTATGCCGCTACTTGAGTATCTTGCAGCTTCAAGAATTTTCAACTTGATATCTTTAGGAACCTCTTTTTCTGAAAATTCTCTGAAATCTAGCTTCGTTTTAACATGATCAAAAACGCTCATTTATCATTTCTTCCTACATGGAATATATTAATTTTAATAATACAAAACTCGGTTTTCGCACGTAAGAAATTTATTCTTTTAATTTGTCAAGCTATTTCTATTTAACTTTTTCTATAAATTTTAAAGAAAAGCTTTATAGATTCATTTTAATCCTAAATTCTAGAAACTTTAAAGAGAATTCCCTTATATTACATAAATGAGAGCATCGCTATTTATGGCGGGATGAATAGACTTAAACATTTATTTTATAAGAATTTTTAGGAAATTCAGTAACGCTCCTCCTAAGCTTGATTGAGGGAATGATGGGACTTATTAAGAAGCGTTCAGTATTTTTATTGAATGAAAGATTCTTTTTAGAATCCAGATTTTGAGATGGCAACCCTTTATATGAAGGCTCCTTATTAGGACCAGATTGCATGGGGAAGCTCTGATCCTTCCAATGTCCAGCAAGTGCGAGTTGTAGCTCCGAATAAATGCTGGGAACTTATGAACTACTCTAGAAGTTGAAACCCTAACCCTTCTAGGGTGGGGAGGATGTCAGTAATTCTCTCTTTATCCTTAATGTATATATTTTTGAGGGATACAATATCCCATCTTTTGTTAAATTACTTTGAAATATTTCGAGCTATAATATATATTTAAGGAAGGAAACTCCACAGACTGAATCTATGATGAAATTGTCCGCTTCTGATAATTAGTTTAAAATTAGAAAGACTATTATGGATCTAATACCAATTTTGTTTTTCTAACATTCTTACCCTTCGTTAAGTAAATCTGAAAAAATGCTTTCTTTTTCTATGCCGGCTGGAATAGTTTTAGTCGCTATTTGGAAATTCCTATTATCTGTGGTGATTGAATCAATGAGTAAATATCCAGACTTAAAATACTTTATGTAAACTTCTGCAGTTAGCTTTCTCCATCTCAAAGCTTCTTCCATATCTTTCTTTTTAATAAGATTAATATCATAAGGAATTTCGATAAGAAAGTTCTCATCATCAATACTTAAATCGATATCTTCTACAATCCTATAACCGTTTTTTTCCCTTGTTTTAATAGCGCTTTTCTCAGCCTTGTATTTCTCAAAAACTTTGTTCAATCTCTTTTTTACATGGTCAGTATTTATGTACCATTCCGCTACAAATCTGTCTGAGGGCATTCCTTTATTCAGCGCATCTGTCATTATGCCATAATGGTTTCTATGATAAACTCTAACAATGACTCCTAATTTGTGCAAATTAAATCTAGAATTTAGACCCTGTAGTGGATCGAAGGTCCATGAAATTAAATCTATATTATTCTGAATCGCCCATTCTCTCTGCTTTAATTTTAATTGATAACCTATCTCTGAATTCCTATATTCCGGAATTACCCCTGTTTGGTGAGAATATAAATAATACTTTCCCTTTCTAAAAGCTCTTATAGCAAAGGAAAAACCCACCATTTCATTTCCATGATAAGCTATAAGAGCTAAACCTCCATTATGAGTTATTGCTACTAAGAGATCTTTAAGAAAAGTGGCAAAATCATTGCTTCCCCATGATTTTGAAATGATATTTACTCCTTCTTTTAGTAATTCAGGCGCATTCGTAGGAAATATTTTAACTTCCATCAATCTATATTTGTAATTGAATTAATTCAATCTTGTGTATTTAATTTAAATAAATGGTTAAGGAATTTTCTTTTGTGAATTCAAAGGTACTCCTTAGCTTTTACATTGCTATCTTAGCATCAATTTATATAATTTTATCATATTTGAATGAAGTAGAATATGCAGTAGAGACATTGATTTTAATTACCTTATTTTGGGCAATTTTCTCTCTTGCTGTATTCCAGTTTCCTTTAAAAGACACGATCGAAATCATTTTTGGGGCTTATAAAAGGAAACTCGCAATAACTATTTTAGGAGTATACCTGGTAATCCATTATTTTGTGTATAGTATTGCCTTGGAAGCTTTACTTCTTTTCCTTTTCCCAGGAAACATTAAAGTAAGCGATTTTAGAATATCCTTCGCATTAAATCCTATTATAAATTCAGATTTCTTCGGAGCTTTGATTACTTTAACCTATAATCCTGTAATAGCAATAATTACTCCTCCCTACTTCGGAATTATACTATCCTTTTACAGCATTGTTTTAGGATTAATAGTTGCTTTCTTGGTTTCTTCAAATATAATAAGGGCCTTAGAATTATTTTCTTTAGGTAAAAGCTTTAAATATATAGCTCTATTACCTCTTTTCGGCGTGATTAGTGGAAGTACATGCTGCTTATCTATACCTTACTTAATTACTATATTTCTTCCATCCATTGCATTGGGTATTTTGCTTACTCCTGTAGGTTATTGGACTTTATTTTCTCTTTACATAATTTTACCATCTGTGACGGCTATAGCATTGAAATTGAATTTAAGGCAATTAAACAGAATACAGTGTTCAAATATATATATACAAAGTACTAGGTTATAACTTTCATCAACTTTTCATCTTTATAGCATCAATATTATTCAGATTCTATTATTTTTGTTTGAACTAAAAGAATTAAAAAATTATTTATACCAATTCGGCTATTTATGATATTTTTTACATAAATGAAAGCCTCGTCATTTATGGCGGGGATGAAAAGGCTTAAATAATTAAAATTTAAATTTTTTTAGGAAATTCAGTGACGCTCTTCCTAAGCTCGATAGAGGGCATTATGGGACTTAGGAAGGAGCATTCAGCGTTGCAATTATTGAATGAAGGATTCTTAATAGAATCCAGATACAGGGCTGGCAACCCTTTTAATGAAGGTTTCTTTTTAGGACCAGATAAAATGGGGGAAGCTCTGATCCTCCCGACTGTCCAGCAAATGAGACATGTAGCTACGAATCAATGCTGGAAACCTTTGAGCTACTCTAAAAGGGAACCCTCACCCTTCTAGGGTGGGGAGGAGGTCAGAAGAATTAGAGTAAAGTCTCATTAGAGCAAACATGATTAAATCTGTACATAATTACACAATTTTTTACTTCGCAAGATAAACTAAGTCCGCTTAAGGTTATTATTAAGAAAGGAAAGTTCAATAAGTTTTACTTAAATAGGTAGTAAAAAATCTCTTAATTCAAAGTTCATGTATATCCATGTCTCAGGTAACTTTTCACATAAACGTATATAACATATGCGATTACTAAGTTCATTAGTATAAGCATTGAAATTCCTACTATAGGGAGCTGTTGGGGAAGATAATAAGAGAAGTTATAAACCAACTTCGTGTACTCTTTAGTTCCCAAAAGGAATAAAATAGATAAGTATGTATCTCCTACCATCCATAAGGTTAAGAAGGTTATTTTAGTTTTAAAACTTACAGAGTTTATAGAACTTCCAGTGCTTATTCCTCCAAAGAATAAAGTGACTTCTGAAAGCAATCTGTAATAAAAGTTAGAGGCGCCTAAAATAAAAGGATAAGGCAGATGCCAAATTGCTGCAGGAACAATGCCTAGATAAAAGTAAATTTGGTTTGTTTTAAGAAATCTATAGCCCAAAATAAGTCCTGCAGCATAAATTGAATAATGTGATAACATATAAAGTAATGGATCATAGTACATTAAATTTTCTACATAGGGATTAACAAAGATGACTATAAACAAAACAGCAACTAAAAAATCAGCGGTATATCTTTTAAACCTTATATCCATCGGATTTTAAATATCATCTCGATTTAAAATTTACCATACATAAATTTGCATATAATAATATCCGATATTACTTTTTTTAAACACAAAGAATTAATATTCAGTGATGGAATTTGACTTGATGATAAATTTACCTCTTATAATCATTGCAGCCTTAATGGCTGTTTATATTGCATATTCCGTGAAGTGGTTTGAACAAGCTAAATCTTACTTGAGATACGCTATAAATATATTTGTTTTGGCCATGATGGCCTCAATGTTTGTAGGAGCAACAATTTATTATCTTCAGCCAAGTTTTCAAAATCTTTGGATTGCAATTGGATTTAACCAACTTGTTATGTGGATCGCTGCAATCCCAATTCTTTCAAGTTTGATAGGTGAGGAAAGGGGAAAACCTATAAAAAGAAAGAGTATTACGGCTTTAATTTTTCTTGTATTAGTCAATGAATTTTTCATGGGATGGGCATTTGGATTGATAACACAGCCTGATCTTTATAGTATTAATTTAATGCTAAGTTCTCCTTTAACTTTGTTTGCCAACGTTATCAATTCTTATTGGTTCATATTTCCTATGGGAACTGAAATGATTCTTACAACATATTTACTTAAAAAAGGGACTTTCAGAGGTTTTTTAATCGTTGCCCTGTTCCAAGCATTAATCATGATATTTACACCAACAGCAATAAGTTCAGATTTGTGGATGAATTTGAGTACAGTTGTAGGTTCTGTTGTTATGACCATTTTGTTTATACTCATTTTACATGACCTGTATAAAACTAAGGAAGTTAATCAGGAATTCTCGAACTACTTGCTCATTCTATTCATAATCTTTGCTTTCATGATGGGTGGAATTTACGAGTGGATGGTAGATGGTAACGCTACAATATTAGCTTTATCACTCATCGCTGAAATGTCACTTTACTTTTTCTACATAGTTAACAGGTCAAAATTCATACTTTCTAAGAAATTTATCTGGTTGTTTAAGCCATGGTGGGTATTTTCAATATTAGTTACTTCCTATGTTTCGATGTTATTCATGGGCGGTGCGATCGATATTGTAATTTACGGAAAGGATTTCGTGGAAGGCATTACCCTTGCACCGCTTCAAGGTAATCTTTACGTAATCTTAGCAAACTCTCTATACAACTTTATAATCTACTTTATTTATCTAATGGATTCAGCAGGTAGCTTTATGACAATGGCCCTTTGGTTTGGCGCATTGGTTTTGTTGAAAATAAAAGATGTTAAGCAAATTGAAACAAAAATCAGGCTTATTTTATTGGTATTAGCGTATGTTTTCTATACAATCATACCATCATACTTTTTGTTCTCAGAAGATCAGCTTCCTTCAATACCTTTTTTAGGATATATTCATGGTATTGGATCGAGTGGCCCTGTTGCACCTGCTTTTTTAATTGCTCTGGCAATAACTTATTTCGGTGCAGGCGCTCTTTCAATATTATTTGGTCCAAAATGGCTTTGTTCTGTAACATGCCATATAGCAGCTTATTATCAAGGCACATTTTTTGATTCGCTTAAATATTATAACACTAATGCCAAGGTAGCAAAGAAGTTTGCAACAAGCAGAATAAATAAAGCATATAGAGTTATAAGTAACTTTGTATGGATTTGGGTTATTTTCGCTGCTGTATTATCTTATTTGAACTCTGTCGGTTTCATAAACTTAAGTTTATACAATGAAGATATAATGAATTTTACTACTGAATTTTACTTTCACTTTATAGTACAAATACTATTTATTCTAACACCTTTTGTTGGTGTATATTCTTGTGTAACAACAGGCTCTTGCCATTATGGCCTATTCGCCCAATATGTTGGAAAATTGGGTTTCTTTAAATTAAAGGTGAAAAGTATTGATGTATGTGCAAAATGCCCTACATGGGATTGTGCAAAGGCATGTCCCACAAGCTTAACAGATATGCCTGAGAAATTTATTGAAGAGGGTGAGTTTAAGTCGCATAAGTGCATAGGATGTGGATTTTGCATCTCTGCATGCCCTTATGATAATGAGTATGCCTATGATTTTAGGAATTGGTTTAAGGAAAGATTTCTAATCAAATCTGATACATATAAATTTATAAATCTTAGGAGAAAAGATTTATAACGGTGTTATAAAAAGAAAATATGGGAATATTTAATGTAAACCAATGTTCAGCTACACTCTCATTTTATATGTTTCAAAATTCGGTGATTAGAAATGGTTGACTTCATTCAACTTCTTGCTTTAGGGGCAATAGCAGGGTTTACCATATTCTTAGGCTTTCCCCTTATTATTTCTAAAACTATTGGCAATATAACAAAAGGATTTTTGAATGCTTTAGCTGCAGGAATCTTAGTTTTCTTATTGATAGAAATAATATCCGATACATGGGAAATTGCTGTTGATGATTTAAAATCAGCATTTGAAGGAAATGTATCAATGTTTATTCCTTTAGAAGATCTAACTATACTTTTTCTAGGTTTAGCCATAGGACTAATAGGATTGGCTTACTATGAAAGCAGATATATGAATCCAAATCAATCCGAGACAAACTTAAGAAGTAGATTAGCCACAATGATTGCACTAGGTATAGGGGTACATAATTTAAGTGAGGGTCTTGCAATAGGGCAATCATATGCTTCAGGGGCAATAAGTTTAGCCTTGCTTCTTATTGTTGGTTTTGGTGCACACAATGCAACAGAAGGATTTGGAATACTTGCTCCTTTGACTGGAATGAAAGAAAAAATAAATTACGCTTTTATTTTAGGTATTTTAACTCTAGGCGGGGCTCCTACATTTTTAGGAACAATAATAGGAAGCATGTATTTCTCAACTTTAACTTACATATTCTTTTTATCAATAGCAGGGGGGGCTTTAATTTATGTTATACTGATTCTTTATAATGTTGGAAGAAGGCAAATAAGTGGGCATTTGTTCATGTCGGGAATCTTTCTAGGGTTTTTAGTAAGCGCTCTAACAGATTTATTAATTACGATAAGCGGAGTATAGCAGCGTATTACTCGAAAATTATTTCTAGGTCCATTTTATAAATACGAAAGCCTGCCCGTTTAGGAGGGGGCTAGGTCATGATAAATTTAGTTACAAATTATCAGGAGAACCTAGGTCTCTTAGGTTTCGAAGCAGTTCAGCAAGTACTGTGTCTGTAAAGATAAAAAATTTGAAAAATCAGGAACATTAATTAGAAAACAGGATGCGATTTGAAAAAGCAAAGATTATAATAATTCATTTCTATTAAGTTTAAGGAATATCTAAGTTTCCGCGAACGATAAACTTAGAAATTTTCATTAGAAAAGGAGTTATATTATACTTCATTAATATATATCTAATCAGTGTCAATATTAGAGATATTATACGCTCTTGCTTTATCATGGTTAAGATTAGCCATAGGTCTAGCTATTTCAGTTGTCATTTCATTCTTTGTTGGTATTTTAGCAGGTATTAACAAAACAGCTGAAAAAATAATTATTCCAATTGTAGATATATTACAATCAATTCCTATATTAGGCTTCTTTCCTGTTGCGGTCTATTTCTTTATTTATTTTGTTCCTTCTCTCGGTCCTGAATTGGCTGCTATTTTTCTCATAATAACAAGCGAATTATGGAATTTAATTTTTGCAGTATACGAATCTGTTAGGTCGATACCAGCCTATATTATGGAGCAAGCAGAACTTTCTAATTTAAACATTTTTCAAAAAATATCCAAGATTTACATTCCTAGTTCATGGTCTCAAGTAATAGGAAACTTTCCTATATCTTGGGCAATAGGAC
Organism: crenarchaeote SCGC AAA261-N23; assembly: GCA_000375685.1. Taxonomy (GTDB): domain Archaea; phylum Thermoproteota; class Thermoprotei; order Gearchaeales; family Gearchaeaceae; genus AAA261-N23. Next base: position 17,206 of record AQVQ01000001.1, on the reverse strand, counting down.
TTTTCTTTTTATCATCTTCCGAGATAATTAGCTTAGGCACAACGACATACCAGCTTTTAGGAATAGGTTCATTGATTTTTAACTTATTCAGCATGAATGATATTAACGATCTTCTCTTATCATTTGTTTTTCTTATTCTAGCTATAATAGCTACGCATGTTTTATTTTTCAGACCTTTAAATGAATGGGCAAAAAAGTTTAAATATGAACTTAAAGCAGAAGAGACCTACAGAACACCTTGGTTTATAAGTACATTCGTTAGAACAACAAGACCTATACGTTCTTTTGCTAGAAGAATAATAGTTCCTAGAATTCCAATATCACCTTTCGTCAAAAAGCAAAACTTAGAACCTACCTATACCTTAACAACTGAGGAAATAAATGAGAATTATGCCAAACAAAAGGTTTTAATTCCGATAAAAAAATTATTGAAGTTTGTTCTTTATTTTTTACTATTAACAATAGTAGCGTATTTTGTTTATTTAATTTATTATCCTATCAGTCAAGCTTTGAACTTGCTTTTACAGACTCCAGTTTTAATAAACTTACTTTTAGCTACAGGATATTCAGCTTTAAGAATACTTATATCGGTGGCGTTGATGATGCTTGTCCTTTTTTTAGGAATTTTCGTTGCATTGAATAAGTTAGCTAAGAGAGTTTTGCTTCCTATAATATTAATAGTTGCTTCAATACCTGCTCCTCTTTTCATACCTTTGTTGATTTTTGTTTTTGGGCCTCAAATAGATGCAATCTCTATATTGGTAATAATTTCAGGTTCAATATGGTATATTTTTTATAATGTATTTTCAGCTATAGAATCTATGCCGGCTGATATCAAGGAAGTCATGTCTCTCTCAAATCTTTCTCCTTTACAAAGGTTCTCTAAATTTTATTTTCCCGCATTGCTTCCAGCACTTATAACTGGTTCAATAACAGCTGTGGGGGGTGCATGGAATGCTTTAATGGTTGCTGAATGGATACAAGTAGGTGACAATGTATACTCTGTTAATGGTCTAGGCGCAGTTATAGATGAAGCTGCAAGCGTAGGAAACTTGAATTTGCTTTATGCCGCATTAATAATAATGGTACTTGTAGTTGTTTTGCTCGATAGAACCATATGGAAAAAGCTATACGATTACACAACAAGCAAATTCAGGTATGAAATATGAGCAATGAAGTAAAATTAAGAAAACCTATTTTGACTATTAAAAATTTACATTTTTCTATACCAAGCAAATCATCTAAATTTGAAATAATTTCAGGATTGAGTTTTGATGTATATGAGGGAGAATTTTTAGCGATAACAGGTCCGAGTGGTTGTGGAAAAAGTACTTTGTTAAGATTGATAGCTGGTTTGATAAAGCCTACTGAAGGTCAGATAATATTAAAAGATAAGCCTTTAACAGGACCAACACTTAAGATTACCATGGTCTTCCAGCAGTTTGCTCTTTTACCTTGGCTAACAGCTTTAGAGAATGTTGAACTTCCAGCTTTAAATTTGATTAAAGATAAAGAAAAAAGGAGGGAAAAAGCTTTAAAATTACTCGAATTGGTAGGTTTGGCTGGTTTCGAAAATTCATATCCTAGAGAATTGAGCGGAGGAATGAGGCAAAGAGTTGCAATTGCAAGAGCTTTAATGACGGATCCTGAAATTTTGTTGATGGATGAACCATTTTCTAATCTTGATCAATTAACAGCGAGCAACCTTAGATCTGAAATTTTAAGCATGCTATTCAATCCAAATGTTTCTTTGAAGTCTGTAATCCTTGTTAGCCATAATATAGAAGAGATAGTTGAGTTAGCAGATAGAGTTATAATTTTGTCAAAGAGGCCTGCTACTATAGTCAAGGAAATAATAATAGACATGCCTAGACCAAGAAGTATGAGACTACCTAAGTTTACAAGCTATGTCGATACAATTTATGAATACCTTAGCTGAGCTTAATATTCTTTTTATTCAATTTAAAAGCTTGGTTTTCACTTGAATATATTAGAAGTCCTGCGTAAACTCCCCATTCAAGAATTGTTTGAGTTAGCTTTTCTATAAAACCATATTCATTAACCTCACTGTAACCAAGCTTTTCTAATTCCTTTGCAATATCTTCAGGCTTTACTTCTTTAGAATTTTTTAATATTGAAATTGTCGATTTAAAAGGTTCAAATTCCCTTAACTTTTCTCTCAAAATTTGCTTTTTTAAAGCCATTGATGATTTTAAGAATTTTTCCCCTTCTGGAGTCAAAATTACATCACCTCCATGAATTACCGCAAATCCAAGTAATTCTATTACATCTAATAAAGGTAGAAGGTCATCTGCTTCAAGGTCAAAATGATTTGCCAGAGCAAACACGTCAGCATGTTTATTAAAAACATCGTTCAAAGCTTTGATCAATCCTAATATGCTTTCTATCTTAATTCCTAGTGGAAAGAATTTACTTTTCTTGTTCACCGAATCTTCAATCTTCTTTTCCATTTATGAATTAAAAATACCTCAATATATTATGCAACATTGAACTTATTAATTTATCATTTAAGTGTCTCATCATCTTTTCAGAGCTTTGGACCTCTATCATTAAATCAACAAATAAAATTTATTATTTGAAAAATAAAAATTATTCGTTAGATGGTTAACATAATCGCATTAACGGATATACATGGCAATGTTAAAAACTTAAACAACATACTTAAATCCGAATCATTTTCAACATGCGATCTGATTTTAATAGCAGGGGACTTAACAAACTTTGGAGACGAGAAGGAAATCTCTTCAGTCATAAGTTTGTTGGAAGAAACTAAAAAGCCATACTATTATGTTCCAGGAAATTGTGATTACGTTAACAAATTTAATGAAAATCAATTAAGACGTAACTTGCATAGCAATTATGTTTTATTCTTAGGTTATGCAATAATCGGTATAGGTGGTTCATTAAAAACTCCTTTTAATACCCCTTTTGAAATCACTGAGGAAGATGTGGAAAGAATTATTAAAGAAGTCTATAAAAGAATATCAAAAGAAAGTTACAAGGGATTGTTAATAGTTTCCCACAATCCTCCTTATAATACAAAATTGGATCTTACAAAAAGCGGTATTCATGTTGGAAGTAAAATCCTAAGAAAATACATTGAAGAAGTAAAACCAATATTAGTAATTTCCGGACATGTTCATGAAGCAAGGTCAGTAGACCAAATAAATGAAACAATAATAGTTAATCCAGGTCCATTGAAGGATGGGTTTTTTGCGGAAATAAAGTTGGAAGAAAAACCAACAGTAGTATTGAAATCGATTTAAAATTTGTTCTTAAATAGGATTGTGTTGAGGTTTTACATCAATTCAAAGCCTCGACCTTTTATGGCGGGGATGAATAGAATTAAATAATTAAAATTTAAATTTCTCTTAGGAAATTCAGCAACTCTCCTCCTAAGCTTGATCAAGCTTAGGAGGAGCAATCAGCATGGCAACTATTATATGAAGGATTCTTAATGGAATCCAGATTGAGGGATAGCTGCCCTTTTAATGAAGGTTCCTTTTTAAGACCAAATGGTATGAGAAAAGCTCTGATTCTTCCAACTGCCAGCAAATGAGATATGTAGCTACGAATCAATACTGGAAACCTGTGAACTTCTCTAGAAGAAAACACTCAACTTTCTAGGGCAGTGAGTAGGTCAATAAAAATAAGAATATTTCTAAATCGAAAATTGCAAAAAATCGTATTTAAAAGCGTTAAAAAATAGATTTAAATATTTAATAGGAATTTTTCCCATGTGAAGGTTGTTGTAGAGGATAAGATTTTAGAAGCTATTCCTAACGAAACAATCTTAACGTTTTTACTGAGAAATAATATACATATTCCTTTTATTTGTTATCAACCAGGTCTTGATGTTCTTGAATCATGTGAAACATGTATTGTAGAGGCAAATGGTCATCTAGTAAGAGCGTGTTCAACAAAAATAGGAGAGGGAATGAAAATATCAATCTCATCAAAGAGAGTTTATGAAGCAAGGAAAAAGGCATTTGACAGAATATTAAGAGATCATTATTTATATTGTACTTTATGTGACAAAAGTTCATATTGTTATTTAAGATATTGGGTTTTGCATCTAGGAATAGAGCATCAAGATTATAAAAGTAAAAACTATCCGATAGATGATTCAAATCCTTTTTATATATATGATCCAAATCAATGTATACTTTGTGGAAGATGTGTTGAAGCTTGCCAAGACTTAGTTGTTAACGAGGTAATTCATATAGATTGGAATCTAAATCCACCGAGAGTAGTTTGGGATAGAGGGGCACCAATCAATCAATCCTCATGTGTCTCCTGTGGAACATGCGTAACTGTTTGTCCTGTTAACGCATTGATGGAAAAGAAAGTCCTTGGAGAAATGGGATACTTTACAGGTCTTAATCCCAAAATTAAGCAAGGCTTGATACAGATAACAAAGCAAATAGAAAAGAGTATTGATACTTTCCAACCCATTCTAGAAATTAGTGAAATAGATGCAAAGCTTAGAACTCTTGTAAAAAGAACAAAAACTGTTTGCATGTTCTGTGGAGTTGGTTGTAGCTTTGAAGTTTGGACAAAAGACAACAAAATAATTAAAGTTCAACCTTCACCAAATTCTCCAGCAAATGGATTGGCCACATGCATAAAGGGTAAGTTTGGTTGGGATTTTGTAAACGATCCTGATAGATTGAAAAAGCCTTTAATAAAGGAAAATGGAAAATTCAGAGAAGCTACATGGCAAGAAGCATTAAATCTTATAATAAATAAGCTTAAAGAGATAAAGGAAAAATATGGGCCTGATGCAATTGGAATAATCGCAAACTGTACAGGAACGAATGAAGAAGCATATCTTGCGCAAAAATTAGCAAGAGCTGTAATAGGAACTAACAACGTTGATAATTGTGCAAGATATTGCCAAGCTCCTGCAACTACGGGCTTATTTAGAACAGTAGGAATCGGTGCTGATGCAGGAACAATGCAGGATATTTACAATGCTGACTTGGTTATTACAATGGGCTCTAATACTGCTGAATCTCATCCCGTATTGGCCGGAAAAATAAAAAGGGCAAAGAAGCTAAGAGGACAAAAGTTAATCGTAGTTGATGTTAAGAAACATGAAATGGCTGAAAGAGCAGACTTGTTTATAAAGGTTAATCCTGGCACCGATTTAATTTTACTCAATGCTGTTTCTAAGTATATTATAGATAAGGGATGGGAGGATAAGAAGTTCATTCAAGAAAGAACAGTAGGATTTGAAGAATTCAAAAAATATCTTGAGAAGTTTACCTTAGATTATGCTGAGAAAAAAACAGGTGTTAAAAAGGAAGATATAATAAAGATGGCTGAAATGATACATGAAGCGAGAAATACCTGCATATGCTATGCAATGGGTATAACACAACATCAATCTGGTAGTGAAACCTCAACAGCAATTTCAAACTTATTATTGTTAACAGGAAACTATGGAAGGCCTTCTTGTGGCGCTTATCCTTTGAGAGGCCATGCAAATGTTCAAGGAGCAAGTGATTTTGGTGCTTTACCAATGTACATGCCAGGTTATGAAAAAGTTGATGATCCTGAAGTGAGAAAGAGGTATGAAGAAGGATGGAAAGTAAAGCTTCCTACAAAGCCTGGCTTAACAAGTACAGAGATGATTGATGCGATTTTCGAAGGGAAGTTAAAGGCACTACTTATATTTGGAGAGGACAAAGTATTAGCTGATTCAAATAGACAAAGAACAACAAAGGCTTTGCAACAGCTTGAATTATTGGTTGTTACAGAGATATTCATGACCCAAACAGCTTCTTTAGCCCATGTTGTTTTACCTGCAGCAGCTTCTGTAGAGAAAGATGGAACGTTTGTTAATACAGAAAGAAGGATACAAAGACTCTATAAAGCTCTTGATCCTCCTGGAGAATGCAGACCTGAATGGCAAATATACCAAGATATTGCTAATGGTTTGGGTGCAAATTGGAATTATAAACATCCCTCAGAAATAATGGACGAAGTAGCAAGGCTTTGTCCTGTATTTGCTGGAGTTAATTATCAGAGATTGGAAGGCTATAGAAGCCTGCTCTGGCCTGTTGCTCCTGATGGAACAGACACTCCTTATTTGTATAAAGATAGATTTAACTTTCCAGACGGTAAGGCTAGATTTTATCCTCCTAAATATATTGAACCATTGGAAACAAATGGGCAATTTGACTTATATTTGGATAATGGAAGAATGCTTGAGCATTTCCATTGGGGAAACGTAAGTTATAGAACAGCTGGTATTAAAGAAAAAGTGCCTAACGTTTTTCTAGAAGTCTCACCTGAGTTAGCAAAAGAAAGAGGGTTAAATGAAGGAGATTTAGTAAGAGTAGTTTCTCCTGTAGGATCAATAAAGGCAAGAGTCGTTATAACGAATAGAGTTCAAGGAAATACTCTTTTCCTTGCTATACACAACAATTTGGAAGAAACCATAAACACTTTAACAACAAATGTAAGAGATCCGGTTGTAAAAACACCTGCATATAAAGAACTTCCTGTAAGGATAGAAAAAATAGAAGAAGGAAAGGGAATAGAACCATTGCCTTTAATAAATCCAAGACGCTATAAAGGAGTATCCCAAATTGGGATAAAGGTAGAAGAAAAGTGGAAGAGACCTGAATATTCTCCAATTGCAGAGAGGTTAAATTAAAATGATGCTTAAAGAAGAGGAAATTAGTGATGAATCCCTTAATGAAATAATAAAACTTTTAAAGAATCTTCAGAATAAGAATGCAATAAAGTTTTTAAATTCTTTCTTGGAAAAATCAGATGAAATTCTAGATGCATTTCTATCTTGGATTAATAGGCCTGAAAACACAAACATAGTCCAGAATTTGCTGCTTGTTGTAGGATTTTCAAAGAATGTAGAATTTGAAAAATTCAAAAAGATTCTTAAAGCCTTAGCATACGGAATAAATAAGGGATACGAAGAAATTGAAAAAGAAAATAAGATAGGTGTAGTAGGTTTATTGAGGGCTTTAAGAGATCCTGATATAAACAGAAGCATAAGGCTAATTTTATCGATTTTAAAGAGTATGGGCGAAAAACTGAAAGAAGAATAATTATTTCGTTAAATAAATAAAAAACATGGTATCTTTGCCTAAGCCTGGCGTATACGATAAAAATTCAATAGGCGCATTAGATCTTATTAGAAATTTCTTAAGCTTGTGCAGTAATGGAGAAAGCGGAGCTACATTATTTTTCATAGGAATTGCGAGGAAAACTGGTAAAAAGGAAATTAACGTAAAATACATAGAAATGGAAAGCTACGTTGAACATGCAAATAATGCGATTTTAAAAATATGTGAGGAAATAAAGAGAAAATATTCTTTGAATGAAATTTATATTTGGCATTTCATAGGTAAGTTTGAGGTTGGAGAACCTTTGGTTATTGTTGCAGTTTCTGCAAAGCATAGAGAGGAAGCAATTGATGGATTGAAGGAAGCTGTTGAAAGATATAAAAGAGAACCAGCCCTCTTCAAAAAAGAAGTGTATGAAGACATGAGTGCTCTATGGATTGAAGGAGCTTAATGTTTTTAATTTTTCTTTAAACTCTTCTTAACAAATAACTATTTAGTCTTTTATTAATTAGTTGATGATGTTTGATGTAAGTTGGAAGTATGATACCTTAAGGGAGGCTAGCGCTCAGGCAAGGATTTTAGTATCAAAGGAAAGTATTGAAGCGATAAAGACTGGTAAAGTTCCTAAAGGGGATGTGCTTTCCGTAGCTAGGACTGCTGGAATCATGGCAGCAAAAAGGACAGGAGAGATAATTCCTTTATGTCATAATATCCCTGTTGATTATGTATCAGTTGATTATGAACTTGAAGAAAATGAAATAATATTAAAATCAATTGTTAAATCTGTTTGGAAGACAGGTGTAGAAATGGAGGCTCTAACAGCAGTAGCAATTGCTTCTTTAGCTGTTTATGATATGCTCAAGCCTATAGATGAAAACATAGTTATAAGGGAAATTAAACTAATTTACAAAAAAGGAGGAAAAAGCGACTTTAAAATAGAATTGGATAGACCTATTAAAGCCGGCATTGTAGTAATTAGTGATTCTGTATCTGCAGGAACAAGAGAAGATAAATCAGGAAGGACGATAGAAAGCGAATTAAAGAAATGGAACGTTGAAATCGTTTCTTATAAAATTCTTCCAGATGAAAGAGAGAAAATTGAAAAAGAATTGATAAGGCTTTCAGATGAGCTTAAGGTTGATTTAGTTCTTACAACAGGAGGCACAGGATTAGGACCAAGAGATGTAACCCCTGAAGCAACAAAAAATGTAATAGAAAGGGAAGTTGAAGGGATAATAGATGCCGCAAGAAATTACGGTCAAAGAAGGATTCCATTAGCAATGTTATCGAGAGCCGTTGCTGGGGTTAGAGGAAGTACCTTAATAATAAATATTCCCGGAAGCCCAAGAGCAGCAAAAGAATATATGGATTCTCTTTTTCCAGCAATATTTCATGCATTTAAGATGATAGAAGGAGGAGGACATTAAAGCAAGACTTTACATGCGAGATGTAGCTCCGAATCAATTGAGGGGAACGATGAATCGCTTTGAAAAGGGAACTCTCGAACTTTTCAAGGCGGGGAGGAAGTCAGAATTATTGAAAAGCTTGTCTTTTTAGAATGATGAGGAATTCAGCACTACTGATTGTTAAATATTTTTGTTCTTATAAACAATTAAATTAATTTTCTTTAATCTCGAAGCTTTTTCTAAATAGAACCAAGATTAAGAAAGAGATTAGAGGTAGCAAAAATGACCATATTAATCCCAAATAGAAAGAACCTAAAATTGAACCTAGAATCGGTACTATTAGTAATGAACCATCGCCTATATCACCTGTAGCTATACCATAAGGAATAGAAATTGACGTATATCTTATTTTTGATTTAAAGATTTCTATCATGAATGCAGCCAATGGTCCATAAGTCATACTAGACAAAAATATTTGAATAAAAACTAAGAAAAATATTCCTATGTAATTTTTCTGAATTACAAAAATAGGAATTAAATAATATACGGGTATAACAATAATCGAAAATAATAAATTACCTAATGCTAAGATTATAAATCTACCAATCTTATCTGATAACCAGCCAAAGAATATAAAAAATGGAATTGATAAAGCAAAGGACAAAATCATTATTTCAGTCACAATTAAAAAATTCAAATGCAAATAACTTTGCATGAAAATTGAGGATATGTATTGAGCTGTATGCCAAACAACGCTTGAGCCGCCAGCTATTAAAATAATAATCATTATTAATTTTAAATTATTTTTATCCAACAAACTCTCTTTTATTGGATTGTTTGAAATTTCTTTTCTCCTTATCAATTCTATAAATATAGGAGTTTCGCTAAGTCTTAATCTAGAAACAATTCCAACTATTAAAAGGATTGAGGAAAATAAAAAGGGAATGCGCCATCCCCATAATAAAAAGTCTTCATATCCTAAAAACAAGTTGGATAAATATGAGGCTAGACTTGCTAATAATAGCCCAGTAGTTGCGCTTGCTTGAACGTAGCTTGTCCAATAACCTATTTTGTTTTTTGGAGAACTTTCTGCTAAAAATATGGATGCACCAGGCCATTCGCCTCCTAAGGCTAATCCTTGTATAATCCTTAAAATTACAAGCAATATCGGAGCAATTATTCCAATTGAAGAATAAGTTGGTAAAAGGCCCGTTAAAAACGAACATGATCCCATAATTATTATGGTAAAAGTGAACGAGTATTTTCTACCTAATTTATCGCCAATACTTCCAAATATTAAACCACCTAAAGGTCTAACTGCAGCGCCTGCAACAAAAGCACCTATAGAAGAGAGAACTGAAATGAAATAATTTGTCATAGGAAAAAACACATGGGATAAAATTACAATTAACGATCCATATACAAACAAATCATACCATTCAATTACGGACCCTATGGTCGCCGATAGTATTATACCAAAAGTTGGCTTTTCGTTAACGTAAAAATTTGCAGAAGTTTTCTTCATTTTTTACAAAGGGAATGAGATGAGAAATATTTACGAATGTACTCTTCAAATAAATTACTGGTGCTTAGCAAAGACTTTAATGAAAAGTTATCTAAATAAGCCATAAGAAAATTATTTAGTTTAATAGCTAGCTCATAACATTTTTTTATCATATACTGCAACAGATTTTGTTAATATTTAAAAATTTTGCCACTAATTATTGTTGTGTCTCATGCTAAAAAATATGGATTACTTAATGAATTGCAAGTTGAAATATTAAAGTTAAGAGCTCGAGGATTAACACAAGCTGAAATTGCTAAAAGATTAAATTTGAGCAGATCATATGTTTCTATGATAGAGCTTAGAGCTAAGCGTAAGATAAAAGCTGCTGAAGAAACTTTAAAAATAGTTTCTTTGATTCAATCACAAGAATTAATTGTAATAAGGAAAGGTACACGTTTAGCTGAAATTCCTTTAGTTGTCTTAAAAGCTGCTGATAAAAGGAGAATCCATCTTAAAACAAATATAATAGAGATAATTCGAATGGTAAAGCTTGCTAATCCTCCTTGTATAAGGAAAGGTAGAACAGTAAGGGAGATTACTTTCAAAGTTTCTTCTGAAGGAAGACTTATTTTGCTTTATCAATAAGTATTAAAAATCTATCCTCAAATTAATGAATGTTCAATTATCATTGAAATTGATGTCAAGTACCCGCTTGTTAGCTTTGTATCAAAGATTTTTCTTATATGTGCCTTTTGAGTAAGTTCTTTCTTTGGCATTATTGAAGATTAAATAATTAATATTATGTATTTCCAATTATCTCAAAATTGAATTTTTCAATCATTATGTTTATTTTGATTTTCTTAGATCTACATAGAAATACTTGAAGTTAATTTTTCAATAGATTTTGTGAGTTATAAATAACTATGTTTAGCTGAATCAGATAGGATATTCATTTGTTGTATTTCCGAATATTACTATATTGGTATTTGATAATGAGAATAAAAGATTTGTATTATAAATTCCTGGAACTATTGCTTGAGTCTCCACTTCAGTACCTAAATTAGGAGGAAGTGCAGAATAATATTGAACAGAAGCTGCAGTGATTGTCTTCATAGCTCTAATTAATGCATTAATATTATTTAGACAATTGCCTGTTGCGTTGGTTAGATTTGATGGCACAACCTGCTGACATCTGCCTGTTAACGGATTGGGAAATATATTTGGATCATAAACTTTAACTATTACTAAATAGCAAGCAGTTGTTTCATTTTGAGTTATTGAATTAACTAAAATATCGTGAGCAGGAAAGTAAAGAACGCCCAACGGTAAACCAGCAAAAGTACGATTTACATATTTTTCATATAATAAAATCCCCCCTGAGAAAACTAAAGTCAAATTATCAGGACATTGAGCTTGCGTATTTGTTGCACCGCATTGAGTTAGTACCGTTTGATTATTGAAAACAGGGAATCCTTCTCGAGAAGCGTTCAATTCTTTTAGGCCAAATATCGATGGCCCTGCAAAGACCGGAAGTAAAACAAATAGAGGTTGAGCGCCTTTTGGGAACACACTAGCATTTAAAATAAAAGTACCACAGTAATTAGCGAACTTTATTGAGTTCTCATAGGATGCAACATTTTGTTGAGTAAGGTTTACTTGTTGTGAAAGACATGTGGTATTTATATAAACAAAGCTAATAACCTTACCATTATAAAAAGCTCCGCTTATTTTCATTTTCACATATTTTATTATAATCTTAGTTTGCGTTGGTTGATTTATTTGGATTGGCTTAGTTGAATATAATGTAAATGCGATTATTATTATGATTAATAAAATAGCTATTGTAGATACAAATGTGCGCATCGATACTTTACTTGAATCTTGTTTTCTCGCAAGAAATTATTACAAAATAAATATAAATCATTTTCTATTCCTAAAAATTCTGATTTTTTAAATAAGGTAATATTTAGTTATAAATCCAATTATTTATTGAATTTTCAAATAACGAAAATTTTATATAGTTGTCAATATGAAATTTTTATCCTATCTAAGCATGATACATAATGTATAAATTGAAAAATTAGAAAGGACCAAAAATTGCAAGATGAGCCATAACAAATATTATTGCAAGTTGGAAAATAGCTTGACTTCCCGCTGTTTTTAAATTTATATTCGTAAGTCTCACTATCTTTTCAACATTGGGTTTCTGTTTGTTTAATTCAAGGAACACTCTTATTTCATTTCTCATGAGAATTCCGAAACCTTGAACAGTAAGTATTATAACGATTACACCTGCAGCAATTATCCAAGGTGAAGTTATTATAAACCATCCTAATCTGTTTGCAAGATAGTAGCCTGCAGTAATTACGACTGCTGAGAGAGTGGGCATAAAAATCATAAGAAGAGGAGTTAACCTTTTTGCAACTTCTACCCTGCTGTTTACATCTAGCGATAGCATTATTCTACTCATTATTGTTCCCATGAACAAATCTATGCCTGTCCATGTTCCACCAGTTATTACATGAACGTAATCTAAAACCATTAAATTATTCAAAAAGTAAGCAACTAAGAAGCCAGCTATTACTACAATGGAGAGAGATAGACTTATTGTTAAGAATCTTTTCACATAAGGAGGAAAGGAAACTTTATTTTCTTCTTCGGATTTCATTAAGATTTTCTTTTTTGCAAATATTTAAGTTTATTGATTTTGCCTAAAATATTAGGCTTCAAATAGATCTGACCTCCTCGCTACCCTAGAAGGATGAAGGTTTTCCTTTTAGAGTAGCTCAAAGGTTTCCAGCATTAATTCGGAGCTACATATCGCATTTGCTGGACATTTTAAGAATCACAGCTTCCCCATATTATCTGGTTTAAATAAACCCTCATTAAAAGGGTTGCCAACCCAAATTCTGGATTCTATAAAGAATCCTTCATTAAAAAGTACAACTGAATTTTCCTTCCTAGTCCCATAAAGCCCTCTATCGAGCTTAGGAGGAGCGTCACTGAATTTCCTAAGAAAAATTTAAATTTTAATTATTTAAGCCTATTCATCCCGTCCTTAAGGGCGATGCTTTCATTTGTGTAAAATATATTTAAAGGTTTAGAATATAAGTATATAACAAGATAATTTTCTAATGATGCAAGAAAAAATCTTTAAAGGATTATTTTATCTAGGGATAGTCGATGTAGTTCTTGCATGGATCGTAATTTTAATTAGTATATCAGCAAATCCTTGGTGGGTTTCCCACTATACAACAGGCGCATTCAGTGATTTGGGTTCAAGTCAAGCAAATATGCCCTGGATTTACAACAATGGTCTTATCTTTGTTGGGATACTTATTCTCTTATATTCAATTTCATTAATAAATTATTCATTGAATAAGATAGAAGTTGCTGGAAGCGCCTTCTTTTTTATAGCAGGAATATTTTTAATCTTAATAGGAATATTCCCTGCAGGTACAAGGCCGCATGTTTTTGTTTCTACTTATTTTTTTGTACAATCTGACTTAAGTATAATAACTTGGGGGATTGGAATCTACTTGTCAAAACTGAAAAAATATGGTGAAATTTTCATAATCTTAGGAATAATTTCTCCGATAGTTGCTATTTTGGCTCCATTATCCGCAGCTGAAGCTGAAACATTGGGAATTTTGGTAATCGATGCTTGGACAATTTTAATGTATAATTCTCTAAAGAGAAGACTGAAATGGCCAATAAAATTAATAGATGATTGGAATAGATTATTGTTGTGAAAATAAAAGTTCTTTATTTTGCTTCATTAAGGGAAAAATTGGGTAAGTCAGAAGATGAAATAGAAGTTGAAGATAATTTTACACTAAGCGATTTTATAAAGAAACTTTCTGAAGATGGTAAAATAAAGGAAGTTCTTTTTGGTAGCAATGAGCTTAAAAAAGAAATAACTGTTGCTCATAATGCTGTAACTGTTAAAAGAGAAGATTTCAACAAAATTAAGTTAAAAAACGATGATACTATAGCATTCTTTCCTGTAGTTTCAGCTGGTTAACTTTTTTAAAGCCTCATTTAAATCCTCGGGAGTATCGATATCAATAAAAACACCTTCATCATCAACTTCCAAAAAGTAAGCATTTTCTTTAAACTTTTTAATTATCGTTTTTGCACCAACATCTCCTGTTAGTTTCATTATTTCAGGAATCAATTTTCTATGGAAAATCACTGGATGTCCTATTTCGTTATTGTATAAAGGTGCTAATATTAGACATTCCCTTTTGTTAAATTCTTCAATAATCTTCTTTATGGTTTCTCCTTTTATAAAAGGCTGGTCAGCTAAAAAAATTGCAAAGGCCTCAGAATCGTCAGAGATGCTAAGAACGCCACTTTTTATAGAAGTGGATATTCCTTTTTCATACTCATTGTTAATAACAACTTTATCAACTCTTGTTTTCAAACTTTTTTGTATTAATTCATGCTTGTAACCCAGCACCAAAATAATTTCATAAAAAGGTTGAGCCTTAACTTTTTCCAATATGATTTCAATCATAATCTTTCCTTTAATCTCTGTAATTTGTTTTAATTTTCCCATTCTTGATGAGACTCCAGCTGCAAGAATTATTGCTGATATTTTCTTCATTTGCTATCTTCTCTTTCTAAATCTTCTTTTGTGTTAATGTTGATGAATACTTTATCAATTGATTTTATATTCAATTCTTCAAGTTTGATGAACTTTACATTTGGCAATTCTAGGAATAAGGATTTCAAACTTGTATTCCCATTTTCAATCAATTTCTTTGAATAATCTAATGCTGCATTCCTTTCTACAACTGAGTGTGTTGGATCAAATGTTCCATTTTCAAAAACTACTGCACATCCGTTACATTCTTTTACACAATTAAACATAAAATTCACATATTCTCTAATAATGTAAGGAGAATCAACAGGATGGATATAAACATATTTAGACTTCATGAAAAGCAAAGATGAATATAAACCAACTAAAGGCCCTTCAAGTACATACAAATCTTCTACAATCTTTACGTTATATTTTCCAATATTTAGAAACCTATCATCGATTTTTTTCACAGATAAAATTATTTCTTGAACTAAGCCATTTAATCCTTCAATGCACCAAAGAATTATCTCTTTACCTTTAAGCTTAGCAAAAGCTTTGTTTGAACCGAATCTTTTACTTTTACCCCCTGCTAGTATGACAGCACCTAACATTCTGATAAATTATTTTAACAATACAAATCTTGAGATGTATTATATTTTTAACAGAATTAAGTTTATCTTAAGAATGAAAGATTTTTCAATTGGTTATGATAGAGTTTGAAGAAGCTATAAGTATATTGTTGAATGAAGTTAACTTATTAGATGAAATAAAGCTAAAAATTTCCGATTCCCTAGGTTATGTAACTTCTAGGAAAGTATTCGCAATTCATGACTTACCTCCTTTTGATAATTCAGCGGTGGATGGCTATGCTGTTAAAAGTGAAGATGTTAAAGGTGCAAGTAGAGAAAATCCTGTTGTTTTAAGGTTGGTAGGAAGAGTAGCTGCAGGAGATTATGCAAATTTTGAGATAAAAGGAGGAGAAGCAGCAAAAGTAATGACAGGAGCTATGATTCCAAAAGGAGCTGACGCTGTATGTATGGTTGAGTTTACAGAAGAGAATAACGGTCAAGTAATAATATATGAAAAAGTTCGTAAATATGAAAACATAAGATTTAGAGGAGAGGAAATTAAAGAAGGAGAGCTTGCTTTGAACGAACATACTTTAATTACTCCTTCCGTTGTTGGATTGTTGGCTAAATTGGGCTATAATGAAGTTATAGTTTACAGGAAACCAAAAGTAGCATTGATAATAACAGGTAAGGAACTGATTTCTCCAGGCAAATCATTAGAGGAAGGAAAAATATGGGATTCAAATTCTTTTTCTTTAGAAGCTTCACTGAAAATGGATGGTTTTGAGTGCGCAAATTTAGGGTTAACTGGTGATGATAAGGAGTTATTTGAAAGCTTGGTCAAAAAAGCTGCAAAAGATTTTGATGTAATACTAATAAGTGGTGGAACTTCAGAAGGAGAAGAAGATTATGTTAGGGAGGTCTTAAATAAGCTAGGAGTCAAAAAATTGTTCTGGAAAGTTGCTATAAAGCCAGGTAAACCGATTTTTCTAGGTAAGCAAAATAGGGCTTTGTTTTTTGCCTTGCCTGGAAATCCTGCTTCAGCAATGGTATGTTATTATAAATTTGTAAGACCAGCTCTTTTAAAAATGAGCGGAAGAAACAACATTTTCTTACCAAAGAGAAAAGGAAGATTGATTGAAGAAATAAAAAGGAAACCGGGCAGACTTGAATTTATTAGAGCCTTTGCTACATACAAGGACGGTGAGTATCTCGTTAGATCTTCAGGGTTTCAAGAATCACACGCATTGAAAAGTTTTGCAGACGCAAATTGCTTTATTGTTGTGGATAAAAGCAAAGAAATATGTAAAGAAAACGAAATAGTCGAAATAGAACTTTTACCTTGGTTCCTTGAAACTTAATAAAGGCATTATTGAATTTTACTTTCCTTTTCTGCTTCATAAAAGCACTTATCAAGTATGTCTACTGCTTCATCTATTTGTTCTCTAGTAACGATAAAGGGAGGAGCAAATCTAATTACGTTTCCATACCAACCACTGGGGACAACAAGCAATCCCTTTTTAAGGGCTTTATTTAAACAGATATCGCTTGTTTCTTTCGATGCAGGTTCCTTTGTTTTTCTATTCTTAACAAGCTCGATTCCAATTAGCAATCCTTTTCCCCTTACTTCTCCTATTATAGGATGTTCTTCCTGCAATTCTTTTAAATGAATAATAACGGTAATATTAAAGGCTGGTAATGTAGCGTTAGGTTCGTTTTCAAAACCTACAGTAAATAGGTTTGTTAAATTTCCATTTGTGTAATTTAATGGATTGTCTCTTATGCAGATGTGATATTCCAGAACAATCCTCCTGTTAGAACAAATTATGTTACACAAATTTATGATCCATTCCCACCTGTAACGAGGATAACTTCATCAAAGATAACTTCAAAGTTTATAAAATGAGCTCAAAAGCAACTACTTCTGGAGCAATATCAGTTTTGAACGGCATATTTAACGGAATTGGATGTTCTTTAGCTGTTAATTTGAAGGTTAAAGTTGAAGTTGAAACAATAGAAGA